>DXGG01000118.1 GCA_019114015.1 Candidatus Onthomorpha intestinigallinarum
TCCTTATTGTGCCCTTTTCATAGTCTATCTTGTCGAGCAACAGTCTGTGAGACATGTCGAAGTTAGGGTTACGCATCACGATTTGACCCTCCAACTTGAAACTTATGACAGCTATCGCCTTGTGTATCATCGTCATCAGTCTCACATTTGCATCGGAATAATGCTCCGGCTTGGTCCCCTTCGGTATGAAAGGAACGGCAGGATCGTTTTCGTATGTCGTTATCGCAAAGGTAACAAGCGGCATAAGGTTTATGCCGTAATCGTCCTCTATGGTGTCAAGGCTGCCGTAGCGGGCGGTAAGACGTATTACCTCGGCCACATCATACTTGTTTCCGCAGGCGGCTCCCATCCATATTATGTCGTGATTACCCCATTGAACATCGACCGCATGGTGCGACTTGAGAAGTGACATCACATCCGCAGCCCTCGGTCCCCTGTCGAATATGTCTCCGATTATGTGAAGACGGTCTATAAGCATACGCTTGATGAATCCGCATATAGACTCTATGAACTGGTCCGAACGTTTAAGGCTTATGATGGAATCGACGATGGAATCGTAGTAGTCCTGCTTGTCGGAGGTTGTCTCGTTCAACAATTCGTCTATTATGAAGGCATATTCGCTGTCCATCGCCTTGCGCACCTTGGAACGGGTGTACTTCTTGGCCACCTCCCTTGCCACCTTGACCAGTCTGTTGAGCGTTATCCTGTACCATTCTTCAGAAACGGCTCCCACCCTTTTCAACTGACTGAGCTTGTCGGCGGGATAATAGATAATCGTAGCCAGCTGATTCTTCTCCGCAACCGAAATGGAATGCCCGAAAACGTCGTCTATCTTACGTTTTACAGCCCCTGAAGCATTGGACATTATGTGATTGAAGGTGTCGAATTCCCCATGTATGTCCGTAACGAAATGTTCCGTACCCTTGGGCAAAAGAAGAATGGCCTCCAACTTGATTATCTCCGTACTTGCAGCCTGAAGAGTCGGAAACTGTTTCGACAACTGGTTTATAAACTTCAATTCCTCCTTTGACATTATAACATTGTCTGCCATGACCGTTCGTTTTTGTTCATATATTCTTTAAAGTGCAAAATTAAAACTTGATTCCGAGAAAATGGAATTTGATTTCATTTTTTTAAATCTTTGTTTCATTTTTCTCAAATCAAGTTTCATTTTCAATAATCCAAACCCTGCTCTATCGCCTCTTCCAGTTCCTTGTACCATTGCTCGGAAAACTTCCTTATCAGCGGCTCTTTCAACACCTTGTACAAAGCCTTGTCCCTGTCGTTGCAGAGGGCTGAAGCGCAAACCTGCCAACTGTGATAGTTCAACGCCTTGAATTCTCCATAATCCCTAACCCTGATAGGATAAAGATGGCATGAAATAGGCTTTACAAAGTCCGTACAGCCTGCCCTAAAGGCTTTCTCCAAAGCACACAAGGCCTTGCCGTCCTCATAGCAGACAAAGACACATTCCCTTTGCTCTATGATATTGGTACAAAGGGTTCCTTCCTCATCCCTTGTCCAAAAGCCCTCATCTCTGACTATTTCTACCGCCCTTTCCTCCATGAAAGGCTCCACCTTTGGCAATATGCTCTCTATCTTCCCTATTTCATCCTCCTCAAGCGGCGCACCAGCATCGCCTTCCACACAGCAAAGTCCCCCGCACCGCTTCAAATCGCAACGGAAACACACCGTGCCTATATCCTGACTTACAAGACAATTACCGACCACCATCATAAACGAAAAGATTTGTGCTGCAAAGGTAGAAATTTTTGCTTTCGGCACAAAGAAAGTCCTACGGAGCTTATTGTTTTAAAATGGACGTTTGGTTTTGTATATCCAAATTTTTCAATTCCAACAATTATAGCTACCTTTGCAGGTGAAAAAGAGGTTAAAACAAAAGTTTGCTGCCGTATGGAGGTCAAAGAAGAAATCAAGGACAAGACATCGCTTAACTTTATAGAGGAGATAATAGAGCAGGATTTGAAAAGCGGGAAATGCAAAAGCATCATAACCCGTTTTCCTCCCGAACCTAACGGATATCTGCACATAGGACATGCCAAGAGCATTTGTCTGAATTTCGGACTTGCAAAAAAATACGGGGGAAAGACCAATCTGAGATTCGATGACACCAATCCGGTCAAGGAAGACACCGAATATGTGGACTCCATAAAGGAAGACATCAAATGGCTCGGCTTTCAGTGGGCGGAAGAGCACTATGCGTCGGATTATTTCGAGCAGTTGTACCAATGGGCCTGCGAACTGATAAGAAAAGGTCTGGCTTACGTTGACGACCAGAGCATTGAACAGATAAGGGAAAACAGAGGTACGGTACAGACTCCCGGAAAGAACAGTCCGTACAGAGACAGGAGCGTGGAGGAAAACCTCGACCTTTTCACCAGAATGCGCAAGGGGGAATTCGAGGACGGAAGCAAGACACTGAGGGCTAAGATAGACATGGCGCATCCCAACATGCACATGAGAGACCCCATAATGTACAGAATAATCCACACATCCCACCACAGGACAGGGGACACATGGCCTATATATCCCATGTATGACTACGCGCATGGGGAATCGGACTCTATAGAGAACATAACACACTCCATCTGTACGCTTGAATTCGACATACACAGACCGTTGTACGACTGGTTCATAGCACAGTTGGGCATCTTTCCTTCGCATCAGTACGAATTTGCAAGGCTCAACCTTAACTATACGGTCATGAGCAAGCGTAAACTGTTGCAGCTGGTAAAGGAAAACCACGTCAGCGGCTGGGATGACCCGCGTATGCCTACCATTTGCGGCTTCAGGCGCAGGGGATACACTCCTGAAAGCATACGTAACTTCTGCGAGGACATAGGAGTGGCAAAGAGAGACAACACCATAGACTACACCCGTCTGGAAAACGCCTTGAGGGACGACCTGAACAAGAAGGCTCAAAGGGTAATGGTGGTATTGAACCCTGTAAAGCTGATAATAGACAACTATCCGGAGAACGAGACGGATATGCTTGATGCGATAAACAATCCGGAAGACGAATCCGCAGGAACACGCAAGGTAAGTTTTTCCAACACTCTTTACATCGAAAGGGAGGACTTTATGGAGAACCCTCCGAAGAAGTATTTCAGGATGAGCATAGGCCAGGAGGTCAGATTGCGTTATGCCTACATAGTGCGCTGTGTGGGAGTGGACAAGGACGAAAAGGGTGAGATAACGGCCGTTCACTGCACATACGACCCTCAAACCAGAGGAGGCAACACTCCTGACGGAAGAAAGATAAAGGGAACGATACACTGGGTGGATGCAAAAAATCATTGTTCGGTGGAAGTAAGGCTGTTTGACCGTCTGTTCAAGACGGAAGCGCCCGACAAGGTGGAAGAGGGACAGACATTCCTGGACAACCTCAACCCGGATTCGTTAAAAATATTGCAGGACTGCAAGGCGGAGAAATTTCTTGCCGACACCAAACCGTTGGACAAGTATCAGTTCGAGCGCATGGGCTATTTCTCGACGGATTACGACAGCACTGCCGAACACATAGTGATGAACAGGGCCTGCACCCTTAAGGACTCCTGGGCGAAAAAATAGTTGAAATAACACGTTTTGGATTATGAAAAAGCAGTTATTGTTTATAATTTTTCTGACGGCATTCATAGGTTCTTATGCACAACAAAGACACCGCACGGCAAGCGGAGAGCCTTACGATATTTTCCTGAGCGTAAAGCCAACAGGCGGATTGGCTCAAGGAGATTTTGAGAAGAACTACACCTATGTTTACGGTGTCAACATGGCGTTTGAGTATCAATTGGAGGAAATAAAGTTGGGACTCGGTTTTGAACTGGGTTATCTTTACGGAGTTCCCCAGACATTCAAGCTGCCTTTCATTCAAAGCAAAAAGAACTGGGGTGCGCATCAGATGCCTTTTACACTTACCGCCAACTATTACTTTTTCAATGAAAGGATAAAGCCGTTTGTGGGCATAGGTCTCGGAGTGATATGGGGCAGATATGATTATAGTCTCAGCTCAGAGGAAAGTATAGACGAGTATTATCTGAGAGATTTCGAGGGACAGAGCGGATGGCGTTTCGGATTCATACCCAAGATAGGCCTTATGATAAGCATGGACCACAGAAACGGATTCGGCATTGAGTTTTCCATGCCGTACTACATACCTGCAGGCCGTCTGGAGAATCAGTACAGCATAAACATGGCCTTGAACTACACATTCATAATCGATTAAGAGAAAACAGTGCGCAAATCCTCCATAACAATAGATTTTGAACTGTTCGACAACATGGAACAGTTGAACGCAGCGGATAGGGAATTGGTGTCTGCCGCACGAAAGGCGTGTGAAAAGTCATATTCTCCTTTTTCGCATTTTTCGGTAGGAGCTGCCGTAAGGCTTGACGACGGAAAGATAATAACGGGAGCCAATCAGGAGAATGCGGCATTTCCTTCTGGTCTTTGTGCTGAAAGGGTTGCTT
>DXGG01000119.1 GCA_019114015.1 Candidatus Onthomorpha intestinigallinarum
AAAAGGGGTATGTGTATTTTCAGGATTTTATACCGAATAATCAATTTGATATTCGTGTTTGTGTTGTCGGCGACAAGGCTTTTGCATTGAAGCGTATGTGCAGGGAAAATGATTTCAGGGCATCGGGTGGAGGTCGTATAATTTATGACAGAAAACAGATAGACGAACGTTGTGTACGTATAGCATTTGAGGTTAATGATAAATTGAAGACACAGAGTATTGCATACGATTTCGTCTTCGACCCTAACGATAACCCGTTGATTGTTGAAATATCATACGGCTATGCTGCTAATGCGTATGATGTCTGCGAGGGTTATTGGACCAGGGATATGCAATGGCATGAAGGTACGCATTTTGACTTTTGCGGTTGGATGGTGGAGAAAGTATTGGAAAGATAATAACAATAAATTTGTGATATACAATGAAATGGATATATGTATTATAAAATGATGGAATTTAGATGTTATTGTAAAGAGTAATGAATAATAAAAACGGATAAAATATGAAATTAGGATTTGTAAAGCCTACATACCCGGGCGAACAAAGGGTTGCATTGTTGCCAGAACATATAACAGAAGATTATGAAAATGAGTTAGTGATAGAAAATGGATTCGGTTCAACTTTGTCAATATCGGATAAAGAATATGAAAACAAAGGCTGTAAAATTGATACCCGAGAGAATATATTCAAAGATTGTGATGTTGTTTTCTGTTTAAAGTTGCTTCAGCCTTCAGATTATGATTTGTTGAGAGATGGTCAGATGATTATAGGTTGGACGCATCCTACGGGTTCTGGTACGGCCTTTTATCAGAATGTTGCACTGAAAAAACATTTGAAGATAGTCGATGTGGATAATATTTATCCGACGATACATCAGGGAGATAAACATATATCAATTCCTTTTATAAGCAAGAACTTTATTTGGAAGAATAGTTTTTATGCTGGTGTTGCGAGTGTTCAGCATGCTTTGTTGCATTTTGGATTACTTCCAAATTCTTCAACAAAGGTTGCCGTTTTGGCTAATGGCAGTGTTTCGCAAGGAGCTTACAATTATATATCCAAGTACAATGTTGATATAAGAATGTTTTATCGTAAGACAATGCAGGAATTTTACGATACTATAAGAGAGTATGACATTATAATCAATGGTATAGAGGTTGATGGTAGTGTTAAACATATAATAACAAAAGACGATTTGAAAAAAGTAAAGAAAGGCTGTCTTTTGATAGATTCTGCAGCAGATGCAGGAAATGCAATAGAGGGTACTCATTATACTTCGATTGCAGATCCTATGTATGAGGAAGATGGATTGTTCTTCTATGAAGTCAACAATGCACCATCTTTGTTGTATAGAGTTACGAGTTATGAAATAAGCAAATCATTTTCTGAGTGGGTATACAAGAAAAATGTGAAAAGGTTTTTGGATTTAATTTAAAATGTTATGAAGGCAAAAATTATCCGTTTAATCCTTTATATCCGCTCTTGTCCTCGTAATATTGTAATTTTGTTGAAGAATCGGAGATATTGGAATAAAAATGAATCTTATTTTCCCGATGTTGCGCATAAATCCAACTTGAAAATTTTATTTGAGCAATTGTGTTGTGTATTGAGATATGGTGAAATAAATGATTTCTATTTCCTTTATGGATTCGATGCAAAAACGCATAAGGAATGTAAAGGATACATTCAACACTGTGACTTTAGACATAAAAGGACTGTTAAAAATTCAAAGCCTTTCAATGAGTTGTGTATATTAAGGGACAAGGAATATTTTTCAATTTTTGGACAAGCATACAATTTGCCTGTGTTGAAAACAGTGGGAATCTTTGAGAATGGAATGATTTACGGCAATACCGGAAAAGAAGATATTCTTTCCTATTTGTTTTCTTCCGTTTGTCATTCTTTGTTTTTTAAACCATTGAATGATGAATGTGGTGCAGGAATATTCTCATTGAATAAAAAAAATAATAAATGGATAATAAACGATAAGGATGAATATGATGAACATTCCATAAAATGTTTTTTTCTCAATCTGAAGAAACAAAAATATATAGTTCAATCGAGACTTGAGCAGTGTGAAGATATGAATAGATTGTATCCAAAGAGTATAAATACAATCAGAATAATAACGATAAGGGATAAAGCGGGAGTACCTCAATTTTTTCATTCCTTGTTGAGAATAGGAGCAGGTGGTAATGTCGTGGATAATTGGGCGAAAGGAGGGATAGTAGTAGGTATTGATAAAGACGGATTCTTAAGTAAATGGGGTTATTTTAAACCACCATATGGAAAGAAAACAATTAATCATCCTGATACTAATGTTGTATTTGAAGGATTTAGAATACCATGCTACAAGGAAGCTATAGATGTTTGTCTTTCTTATCATCAAAGATTAAAGAATGTTTATGCAATCGGTTGGGATGTTGCTATCACCAAAGACGGACCGATGTTGATAGAAGGAAATGATAACTTTGAAATATCGTTGCATCAGGCTGTAGATAGAGGGTTAAAGAAAGAAATCAATAATTGGTTAGTAAAATGAAAATAGGAATATTTACTTCGTTTGAGTCTAAAAGTTTGACGGAGAGTGCAGTTGCTGCATGTAGGGATTTGGGGGTTGATTGTGAGGTGGTGGATATATTGTCTTCAGATTGGATTGAGAATGTGCGCAAAGCATCCGATTGCGACGGTTTCTTCTGTCCTTCGACCTGTAGAAGTTCAGATAAAAAGAATATACAGGACGAGAGATATTATTTTGTTTCTCAAGTTATGAAACGTCCCATATATCCCGATTATTTTGGTCTTTATATTCACGAAAACAAGAGGAATATGGCGGCGTTTTTGGAGTTGAACAATTATCCTCACGCAAAAACCAGGGTATTCACCGATAGGAAGGAGGCTTTGGCGTATCTTGATACATGTTCCTATCCTGTTGTAGTTAAGGCTAATTTAGGAGCTGCTGCTTCTAAAGTAAGGATAGTCGGGAAAAATAAGGCCAAACGTATGTGCAAAAAATGTTTTCCATTGAAAAATAACAAATTGTTTTTTTATTCACATATTGGCTTAATATATAAAAAACAGGGGAATATTCCATTTGTTTCATTTGTTGACTTGCACAATATCCAGAAGGATTATTTTCTTGTACAGGAATACAAACCGATAAAACACGAGTGGCGTATATTGAAGGTGGGTGATTCGTATTTCGGACATCAGAAGCTGTTGAAAGGACAATTCGCCAGCGGTTCCGGTAAGGTTGGTTGGGTTGCCCCTCCTAAAGAATTGCTTTTGCTGGTGAAGGATATATGC
>DXGG01000120.1 GCA_019114015.1 Candidatus Onthomorpha intestinigallinarum
TCTTTTAATTGTTAACTGTATGTTTTGTTTTTATTCCAATTCTTCCTTTACCATTTTGTTTACCATTCGGGCAAACTCTTCAATGCTCATCGAGCCCATGTCGCCTTCTCCGTGTCTGCGGACGGAAACGCTGTTTTCCGCCTCTTCCTTTTCACCCACTATAAGCATGAACGGAATCTTCGAAATCTCCGCATCCCTTATCTTCTTGCCCGTTTTCTCGTTTCTGTCGTCTATGCTTCCCCTCAGGTCAAAACGAGCGAGCAAAGATAGTACTTTTTTTGCATATTGCTCATATTTTTCTGAAATAGGCAGCAAAATAAACTGTTCGGGAGTAAGCCAAAGCGGGAAAACTCCTGCGGTATGCTCTATCAATACGGCCACGAAACGTTCCATAGAACCGAATGGAGCACGGTGAATCATTATGGGTCTGTGCTTCTGATTGTCTTTGCCGGTATATTCCAGCTCAAAACGCTCCGGAAGGTTGTAATCGACCTGTATGGTTCCAAGCTGCCATTTCCTGCCTATTGCATCCTTGACCATAAAGTCCAGTTTAGGTCCGTAGAATGCGGCTTCTCCTATTTCCGTTACGGTCTTCAGACCTCTTTCTTTCGAGGCTTCGATTATCGCATTCTCTGCCTTGGCCCATATCTCGTCGGAACCTATGTATTTTTCCTTGTTGTCGGGGTCTCTGAGCGATATTTGTGCCGTGAAGTTGTCAAACTTCAACGTCCTGAATATGTAAAGCACTATGTCTATCACCTTGCAGAACTCGTCCTTAAGCTGTTCCGGTGTACAGAATATGTGCGCATCATCCTGCGTAAACGAACGCACGCGTGTCAGTCCGTGCAGTTCACCGGACTGTTCGTAGCGGTACACCGTTCCGAATTCCGCCAGACGCAACGGCAAATCCTTGTACGAACGCGGCTTGGTCTTGTATATTTCCACATGATGAGGACAGTTCATCGGCTTGAGCATGTATTCCTCCCCTTCGAAAGGAGTGGTTATCGTACGGAAAGAGTCCTGACCGTATTTCTGGTAATGTCCCGATGTCTTGTACAGATTCACGTCGCCTATGTGCGGTGTCATCACCTGCTGATAGCCATATTCCCTCTGCACTTTCTTCAGGAAGTTCTCCAGCCTTTGACGCAACTCCGTTCCCTTTGGCAACCATAACGGAAGTCCCTGTCCGACATTTTTGGAAAAGGCAAACAGCTCCAGTTCCTTGCCCAACTTGCGGTGATCCCTCTTTTTTGCTTCCTCCAATAAGGCAAGATATTCGTCCAGTTCCTTTTTCTTCGGGAATGTTATGGCATAAAGCCTTGTCAATTGTTTCCTTTTCTCATCCCCTCTCCAGTATGCACCTGCCAGGGACAGTATCTTTATTGCCTTTATAGGCGAGAAGTCAACCAAATGCGGGCCGCGGCAAAGGTCGGTGAAGTTTCCGCTCTCGTAAAAAGTGATTGTGCCGTCCTCAAGGTCGTTTATAAGCTCCACTTTATAGGTTTCGCCTCTTTTTCCGAAATATTCCAATGCTTCGGCCTTTGATTTTTCCACTCTTTTGAGGGTGACTCCCGATTTTGCAATCTCACTCATTTTGGCTTCTATCTTTGCGAAGTCCTCGCTTGAAAGAACATCTTCTCCGAAGTCTATGTCATAATAGAAACCGTTCTCTATCGCAGGACCTATTCCGAACTTCGCATTTGGATACAACTCCAGAACGGCGCTTGCCATAAGGTGTGCCGAACTGTGCCAAAAGGTTTGCTTTCCTTCTGCGTCGTTCCATGTGTGCAATTTCACCGAAGCATCCTCGTCTATCGCCCTGTTCAATTCCACTATCTTACCGTTGACGCTTGCGCAAAGTACATTCCTTGCCAAGCCTTCGCTTATGCTCTTTGCAATGTCCGAAGCGGTTACCCCGCTTTCAAACTGCTTTACCGAACCATCCGGCAAAGTTATATTTATCATATTCATTTCCTGTTAAGCAGCGTTGTTTTATGTACGCAAAAAATCAATTTGCAAAGGTACGTTTTTTTATCATAACGGCAAAGAAACGACGGAAGAAAGCGGAACAAATTTCAAAGAAAAAAGCGACGTGTTTTGTTTTGTCGCTTTTTCGTGTCCCTTATTTCAGATAGGCGTTCCGTACTTTCTTTATGTCCAGCGGGATGCCGGCCGATATTTCAAACGGAATGATGTTCAGTTTTGCGTCCATGTCGTTCTTTTGCGCGAAGGTGAATCTGTAAGTCATTGCAAGGCTTATGTCCTCACAGAGCAGCTTCAGCCTTACGGGAACGAATGCACAGCTCTGTCCGAGAGCCATGTCCTCAGGCAGGTTTGCCGATACGGGAGAGGATTCGGGTGAAAACACATGCATGGAATAGTCCGTGCCTATGCCGACCGACAAAGACAAGGATGTTACGGGATTGGTCTTGGAAAAGAAATAGGAATAGCCGAAAGAAAGAGCTATCCTTGCTGAAGCGGAGAAACAGTCGTTCTTGTCCGTCTTTTTCAAAAAGCCGTATTCCACACCGGCATCCAAGTCGAACGACAGTCCCGTAGGTTTGTGCAGGCAGGTATATCTGTCACCCAATCCGACAGACCAGTCCGGCAGCTGCATGCCTGCAATCTTGTCGTTGTTTCCCAAAAACGACATGAATAAATAGGGTTCGTTGATTTTCATGAACCTGTCTTGTTTGCTCGAAGCCTCTTGTGCGAATGCGGTAAACGCAATGGCGGCAAACACAAATAGAAATGCGATTTTCCTCATAAGTTTAAT
>DXGG01000121.1 GCA_019114015.1 Candidatus Onthomorpha intestinigallinarum
ATATTCCTCTCCCTCGCCTTCCTCTCACTGTTCCACAGCATAATAGAGGACCATCTGCTTATGATTGCATTGGGCGCCCACTGGTTCTGGATATTCATCCTTAGGCTGGTATTCACTCTCGGACTCATGATGTTGATAAAACATTTGAGCAACAAAATACCTTCAAAATATCTTTTCAAAACAACAGAATAAAGAGATTAACTTTTTTTATGACGAAAAATTTGCAAATCGTCTTCAGAATGCAGTATTTTTGCATAATCAAAAAAAACATTCTCTTTATGAAGTACTTTAATTTTTGCCTTATTTTGCGTTTAAGACTACATTCTTTATCCTGAATAAGGCGGTGCGATATTTAAAACGTACCGCCCCAATTTTTATTGAGAAAACAAATGAAGTAATGTAATAACAAAAGTAATATAGTAAAAACGGATAAAATATGAAAAAGTATATATTGGGAATGGTTGCATTGTCAGCCATGGCATTGTTTGCAATATCTTGCGAACAGCAGGAAGATGATTTTGACAACATGACGAACGGTCAAAACCAAATGGAAAGGACTTCATCGAATTTATTATTGGATGATTCCATGATTCCTTACCAAGCGTTACTGCTGAACGACATCTTTCATCTGGAAGACTATCCTACAGGGTTGATTGTATACATAGATGAAGCAGGAAAGTATTTTCATTATGTGAATAATCAGAGTCAAAGTAAAGTAGACGTAGAACCCGATTTTGCATCTAAAGACAAAGATGAATTTCACAAGTGTATGGCTTCCAAACTCGCCGAAGGTCATGTCTTTACAATCATTTATGATGAACATGAAGACATTTACTGCGGCTATCCGTCACAAAAACCTGTAAAATAAAACAGCAGAATGTTGACAACTGAATGATAAAAGGTGCATGGTATTTTTTCTTTTCTCTAAAAAACACCATGCATCTTTTATTTTCCGTATCTGCAATTTCTTTTCGGACAATATTCGCTCAATATTGTCCCAGAAATACTCGGATTCAATTCCTTACAAGACAAATATTGTGATTTGTGCAAACAATATGCAAAAGCGTGTTAAAAACATGACACAACAAGTCTTTGTTTGGCTCAAACAGAATCAAGAAAGAAAAAATCAGAATCAAGAAAGAAAAAAACGGATTCAGAAAACATTTCTATAGAACAAATAAATGAAAATCATTGTCATTTCAAGAAAAAGCCGTAAATTTCGCCACTGAAACAGTAACGTTTAACGGTATGAAAAACAATCAATGAATTTGCAGGCACATTAAAAAAAGGAAATAAATACGGCGAAATATCGGAAGACTACCCATTGATTCTTCCAGATCAATTGAATAGATTTAAAACGCAATCAAAAGATATTGATAGTTTCTGTTTAAAAATCAAAAGAAAATGAAAAGCATGTTTTTAGCGTATCTTCTAACATTTCTACAACCGACAACTGATACGAATTGTTGTAATGCCAATGTAGTGCTATCACAGACACAAGAGGCAGTTACAGTGTATAGGGATTGTAACCGAAACGATTCTATTGGTTTTATTATGAATGATACGCTTAGAGAAGATTATTTTGTCGGTACGATTTATCAAATCAAAGACGGATTTGCAAAAGTAGAAGGTGAGTACGCTATTTCTCAAGAAAGCATCCCCAAGGGTTGGGTGGAGTTGAGATACATTAGTATTTACTTGGTAATGGATTCGCAAGTGCCTATTTATGACAATCATAATACTAACTCTGGAAAAACATTCATAGATTTTCCCGAATGGTATCCTGTTGAGATATTAGACTGTTTTCAAGGTTGGTTGTACGTAAATTATCGGGATAACAAGCAACAAAAAACAGGTTGGCTACCTCCCGAATTCCAGTGTGCTAATCCATACACAACATGTAACTAAAATGCGAAAGGAGTTAGAGAGGTTACTGCCGACAATGGAACAGACACTCAACTGCCTGCCGTACGGCACAGACGAAATGAATTTATATAACCTACTTAATTACAATGTATTATAAAGAAGATTATTTGCATTATTTTGTTTGCCTTGCTTTTTTGTGTCATGCAGGCAGGTTCAAAACAGTTATACCAGAGAAGATTATTACGGAAAGTATTGGAACTGTGTAGGTATTGACGACGGAAAAGTCTTGAAAATAAATAAAGACAATAGCTTTGAGTTTAGCTACTGGTTGGGAGGCATAGAAGTACGAGGTAAAGTTATATTCAAAAACAACAAAGTACTGTTAATATCTACCCATAAAGAAATGTATGAGTTTAAAGAGATAAGAAACAGAGCCGACGACTCAACCTTTGTATGTTGTTTCAGTGGCAGTTATGACAAAAAAAAAGATGAATCTTCGGTATTCAGACTACTTGACAAGAAAGGCAAACAGATAAACGGTATTCACACCGACAATTTTAGTCCCGTGCCGTATTTGAATTTTACAACAATGACCTTTATAGACAGTTCCTTCTCGGCAGATAGAAATGGAGTCTTGAAGTTATGGCTTGACGATTATGACAAGATTTATTTGGACGTGGTTGCATCGGGAGATGCTGCATTTGGAATGCCAAAAGGCATTGAAATAAGAGAAAGAAAGCGATTCTACAATTATTCTAAAATATGGTTCTACTGAACTTCGTTTTTTAAGGATTGAAAACAAAAAAAAGAGTGTAAATAGCTTTGAATCCAATCTTTGTATAGAGAAATCAAAACGCCGTTTCATTTTTCTGACGTAAGTGATTGCCAAACGATATGACAATATTATCTTTGCATTTTCCCAAAACAAATAAATGAAAATCATTGTCCTTTCAAGAAAATATTGTAACTTTGCGACACTTGAAAATAATTCGGATAAAAAAGCTATTGGTTCAATTATACAAAAACCACGACAATAGTTGAAAGTTATGAGACATGTATAAGAACTCCGACAAAACAAGAACAGAAACAGCAATTTACTGCATGACAGTTTCCGGAGATAAAAACAACAACGTGTCTTTTCAAACGTTCAACAATAAAGAGGTATATAAAAAAGCAACTTCTAATTGGCAGGTTATGAAGAATGGTAAAGTGAATAAAGTTTTTGGAATTATAGTAATAGGTATAAGTATATTATTATTGTTAAGGTCTTTCTATTTGCTTTATTGCTATAATTTTACAAACATATTGTTCTTGTTTATGTATCCAAATTGGATATTGTTTATAAATGCTGTGCTTGGAGCTGTTGGAATTTACATATCAATACTTCTGTACAAAGAGAAAATTAGATTTAGATTATTTCTGATTTTGATATTATTGATATGGATACTTACTTTTGTAAGTTATGCTTTTCCGGAATCAATTTTCAGCAAAATCTGATTGCCGGGCGGCACCATTTCTTTTACATAAGTCTTCTTCAGAAAGAAGGGGAAAAGCCATGTCATCGTATTTATTCAAGAGAAGAAAGTTGTAAAACGTCATCATTCACCTCAAAAAGTCGGACTTTTTACCCCAAAAAGTTA
>DXGG01000122.1 GCA_019114015.1 Candidatus Onthomorpha intestinigallinarum
GTTCACGGCAGTGCTGCCGAGTGTCGTTTTCCGATAGCCAAAAGAGTGATGAAATACAAGAACGCCTTGTCGGAAGCGGAGGCTGCAGAGGCGGGAAAGGATTGCGCAAAAGTGTGGGCTGAAAGGCCTTATCTGAAAATCGGACAGTGGAGTGCTGCCGACATAAACGCGGAGGATTCCCGTCTGGGCTTGAGCGGTTCGCCTACAAAGGTCAAGAAAATAGAGAATGTAGTACTTGCGGCAAAGGAAAGCGTGAATGTGGAGAACACGGACGAGGGTCTGGATGCCTTGGTCAAGGAACTCATTTCTTCCCACATCATAGGATAGTGTCGTAACATTAAACAGAGATTGATTATGAACAACATATTTGTATATTGCGAGATAACGGAGGAAAGAACTGTTGCGGACGTAAGTCTGGAACTGCTTTCCAAAGCCAGAAAACTTGCGGAGGAATTGAAGTGTCAGCTTGAGGCCATAGTCATATCGGACAAGGTCGAGGGCTTGGAACAAACCCTTTATCCGTATGGGGTTGACATTATAAACTATGCTCAGGACAGCCGTCTGTTTCCTTATCAGACGCTTCCTCACTTTTCCATTGTTACCGGGCTTCTCAAGGAAAAGGATGCCCAGATTTGCCTTTTCGGGGCGACAAGCATAGGAAGGGATCTTGCACCGAGGGTTGCATCCTTCTTGAGATGCGGTCTGACTGCGGATTGTACCTCTTTGGAGATAGGTTCCCATCAGGACAAGAAGGAAAACAAGACTTATGAAAATCTGCTCTATCAGATACGTCCTGCTTTCGGCGGAAACATCATAGCAACCATCATAAACCCTGAAACGCGTCCTCAAATGGCCACGGTGAGAGAGGGTGTCATGAAAAAGGAAATATACGATGCTTCACACAAAGGCTGTGTGAACATGTTGGATATCGAGAAATATGTCTCGGAGAGCGACTTTTGCATAAAGGTTATTTCGAGAGAGATAGAGGCGCAGAAGATAAACATAAAGAATTCCCAGATAGTAGTTGTTGGAGGTTACGGAATGGCTTCCGGAAAAGACGGTTTCGGTCTGATACATGAGTTGGCCAAGGTATTGGGAGGAGAAGTCGGAGCGACGCGTGCGGCAGTTGACGCAGGCCTTGCCGAACACGAAAGACAGGTAGGCCAGACTGGAGTGACCATACGTCCTAAACTGTGCATATCCTGCGGAGTGTCGGGAGCGGTACAGCACCGTGCCGGAATGGATCAGTCTTCCAAGATAATATCCATAAACACCGACCCCAAGGCTCCTATAAACGCCATAGCGGATTATACCATAATAGGCGATGCTTTTGAGATAATACCTAAGCTTATAAAGCATTACAAGGCCAACACAAAATAATTGTTTAACCATACAACATTATAGAAATGGGTAATTTTTTCACAGATAACGACAGTCTAAGGTTTCACCTTCACAACGACCTGATGAAGGAAATAATCCGTCTGAAGGAAAGAGACTATGCTGACAAGGATAAATATGATTTTGCACCCGAGAACTATGAAGATGCGATAGATTCTTATGAAAGGGTACTCGGCATTGTGGGAGAGATAACGGCGGATGTCCTTGCCCAAAATGCGGAGGATGTTGACAAGCAGGGACCAAGCATTGTTGACAATGCAATAGTTTATGCCAAAGGAACACAAAAAAACCACAAGGCCTTGGCCGATGCGGGTCTTTACGGCATGAGCCTGCCGCGCCAATACGGCGGATTGAACTTTTCATACGTCCCTTACGTGATGGCAGCCGAGATAGTATCTCGAGGAGACTGCGGATTCGCCAACATATGGGGATTGCAGGATTGTGCAGAGACTATATACGAATTTGCATCCGACGAAATAAAGGACGAATTCCTGCCAAGGATAAACAAAGGCGCCACCTGCTCAATGGACCTTACGGAACCTGATGCAGGCTCCGACCTTCAGGCAGTGAGACTCAAGGCGACATTCGACGAGGAAAACAACTGCTGGAGACTCAACGGAGTGAAGCGTTTCATAACAAACGGCGACGCCGACATAAAGCTCGTCCTTGCAAGAAGCGAAGAAGGAACGACGGACGGAAGAGGATTGAGCTATTTCGTCTATGACAGAAAACACAAGGCCGTTACGGTAAGACGTATAGAGAACAAACTCGGAATAAAGGGCTCTCCGACTGCCGAACTCGTGTTCAACAACGCCCCTGCACAACTTGTGGGAGAAAGAAAGCTGGGACTGATAAAATACGTCATGAGTCTGATGAACGGAGCACGCCTCGGCGTGGGAGCACAATCCGTAGGCCTTGCCGAAGCCGCTTACAGGGAAGCGTTGAAATACGCTCACGAAAGAGAACAGTTCGGAAAGCCTATCGCAAACTTCCCTCAGGTTTACGAAATGCTCGGAAACATGAGAGCGAAAACAGATGCCATACGTACCATACTGTATGAGACGGCACGCTGCGTTGACATGTACAAATCGCTTGACGCAATCTCAAGGGAGAGAAAGCTTGAGGCCGAAGAGAGAACAACACTCAAGACATACTCGCGCCTTGCCGACGCACTGACTCCAATGTTGAAACTGTTCGCATCAGAATATGCCAACCAGATTGCATACGACTGCATACAGATTCACGGAGGCAGCGGATTCATGAAAGACTACGCATGCGAAAGGTTCTACCGCGACGCAAGGATACTTACAATATACGAAGGCACATCCCAGTTGCAGGTAGTGGCGGCAATACGCGGTGTAATATCCGGAGCATACGCCTCAAGGATAAAGGAATACGAAGCAGTAGAGGTAAAGGACGAACTGAAGGAATTGAGAAACAAGCTCATCAGCCTTAGAGAACGCTACGAAAAGAGCTTCGAAAAGGTCAAGGAATGGGGCACCTCGTCCGAAGCATTCGACTTCAACTCGAGACGACTGGTCGAAATGGCGGGATACCTTGTGATGGCCAACCTGTTGGTCAACGATGCAAACAAGGAAGAAGCCTTTACAAAGAGCGCACGCATAATGACGGCAATGGCGGAATGCGAGATAGAAAAGGCGGCATGCTACATAGACAACTTCAAACCTGAAATGATAGAAGACTTCAAGTTATAAGTCAATATTTTTTTCATGATTTCACAACACGGCACGACTTACTGCAAAGGGTCGTGCCTTTTTATATCGCACAGATAAAAAAAGCCGCTTCGAGTTTTTTCAAAGCGGCTTCCAAAATCAAAGTATGATAATCAATGCTCAGACAACTCCATCTCTATGCCGCCCGGAAATGTAACGTACAACTGTCCGTTTCTTTTTTGCAAGCCGAGTACCGGTCCGTCCTCACATATCAAAACGGAAGAATCCTTGTCGGAAATGGTTTTCTTTATATTGAACACTTCCACAACGTTATCCTCCCTGTCCAATGCCACCGTCAATCTGTCGGATGAAAGTTTCACAAAGAACTTTCGACCGGCAAAAGACGATATGAGCTTTGCCTCTTTCATCAAATCATAAAACGCAAACTTCTCTTCTATCTTTCCATTTACGTTCTCCGAACTTGAGGATGATCTTTTCTCAGCTACGCTCATCAAATCATTAAACGCAAACTTATCCTCTATCTTTCCATTTACGTTTTCCGAATTTGAGGAGGATGTTTTTTCCGCTGCGTTCATCAAATCATTAAACGCAAACACTTCCTCTATCGTGTTCGATGCCGTTGTGCCCGTTTGTTCCGAAGGGGTCAAAACAATTCTTGCCTGATACGTCGTCTCCTTTGAATCCGTTTGTGCATTGAGCGAACCAATACCTGCACAAATCAAAACAAAGGACAATATGCCTGCCTGTCTTTTCATTTCATTTGTCATTTTATTAATATTCGAGTTTTCAACTAACAATCCCAAATTCGGGGTTGAACAACAACCCGGTAACAGTCGCCCTATATCTTATGGGAACGCAAAGGACGACTTTGTCAAACGAATTTGTTTTTCCCTGTCATAAAGATTGTCCTGCAAACTGTCATAAAGTATATGTTAAAAACAAAAACATCAAAAGGTTAATGCAAAGATACGTTTTTTTCGCATTTACAAAAATATCATCATATCCTACTGCCGATTATTAAACGAAAGAGATGGTAAAATAATTGTCATGCAATAAGCGGATTGTATATTGAAACCGCTTGCAAGAGGAAAAAACTGACAAAACAATAAATCGTTTGGTGTTTCCGTTTTAATGGAAAAAAGAGGCAAAGTAATAAATCTTTTTCATAACTACGATGTTTGGGGAATGGCGATAAGGTCATTCCCTTTTTGTTTTTAAACACCCTTAAAATCAGAATCAAATTGCGTCGTAACGGATTCAGAAAAGAAAAAAATGTCTTCTGAAAAGAAAAAAACGGATTCAGAAGACAATTTTGGGGAACAAAAAAAGAGGAATCGCCTTTAAAACGATTCCTCTGTGAAGTAGCGCATAAGAGAATCGAACTCTTATTTGCAGAATGAGAATCTGCTGTCCTAGCCGTTAGACGAATGCGCCGCAAATGCGAGTGCAAAGATACGCATTATTTTTTAGCTGCAAAATTTTTTCCGTATTTTATTCTTCATTTTCTTCATCTGCCTGCAAAAGCCGTGAATGGTCATTTATTTGTCTTGGGATTAGCTGTGAACAGTTTTTTTTGTATATTTGCACGTTTGAAGCGCGAAAGAGAATTTTTAATTTAATTTTTAACTGATATGGATTTTAGTCTAACTAAACAAGAAGAGTTGTTTCTGCAAATGATAAGGGAGTTTGCGGAGAATGAAGTGAAACCTTTGGCTGCTGAAATTGACGAGGAGGAACGTTTTCCTACCGAAACGGTTGAGAAAATGGGCAAGATAGGCATTATGGGAATACCTGTACCGAAGGAATACGGCGGTCAGGGCGGCACTAACCAGATGTACACCATGGCTGTTGAGGAATTGTCGAGAGCATGCGCCACTACGGGTGTAGTTGTTTCGGCACACACCTCCTTGTGCATAGCCCCTATTCTGGAAAACGGCACTGAGGAACAGAAGCAGAAATATCTGCCAAAGCTTGCAAGCGGAGAATGGGTAGGCGCTTTCGGTCTTACCGAACCGAATGCGGGAACGGATGCGGCAATGCAGCAGACCACGGCTGTGGAAGACGGAGACAGCTATGTGTTGAACGGCAGCAAGATATTCATAACCAATGCGGGTTATGCACATGTTTACGTAATATTCGCCATGACGGACAAGAGTCTCGGCAACAAGGGCATATCGGCCTTCATAGTTGAAAAGGGCACTCCCGGATTCTCCATAGGCAAGAAGGAAAAGAAACTCGGCATAAGGGGTTCGGCCACATGCGAGTTGATATTCGAGAACTGCCGCATACCTAAGGAGAACCTTTTGGGCAAGATAGGCAAGGGATTCGGAATAGCGATGAAGACATTGGACGGAGGTCGCATAGGAATAGCGTCACAGGCTCTGGGAATAGCACAGGGTGCCATGGACGAGACAGTGAAATACACAAAGGAAAGAAAGCAGTTTGGAAGGGCTTTAGCGCAATTCCAGAACACCCAGTTCCAGTTGGCGGAGATGGAGACGAATGTAAATGCTGCAAGAATGCTTGTACGCAGTGCGGCATACAAAAAGGACAAGGGTCTTCCATATTCCAAGGATGCGGCCATGGCCAAGCTGTTCGCCGCAAGGACTGCAATGGATGTGACGACCAAAGCCGTTCAGTTGCACGGAGGATATGGATACACGAGGGAATATCCTGTTGAGAGAATGATGAGAGACGCAAAGATAACGGAGATATACGAAGGAACGAGCGAGGTTCAGATGATGGTCATATCCTCTCACCTTTTGAAGTAAGGCGGAAGAATTGAACGAACAACCTTTATTAAACGGATAATAATATAACAAAGTCATAAAATGAAAATAGTAGTTTGTATTAAACAGGTTCCCGACACTACCGAGGTCAAGTTGGATCCTAAGACAGGAACTCTTATAAGAGACGGTATTCCATCCATAATCAATCCCGACGACAAGGGGGGATTGGAATACGCGTTGCAGCTTAAAGAACAATACGGAGCAGAGGTAACGGTCATAACCATGGGACCTCCTCAGGCGGACGCCGTATTGAGAGAGGCTTTCGCCATGGGTGCCGACCGTGCCATACTTTTGACAAGCCGCAAGTTTGCCGGAGCGGACACTCTTGCCACCTCCAACGCATTGGCAGGGGCATTGAGGGTATTGGACTTCGACCTGGTTCTTGCAGGACGTCAGGCCATAGACGGCGATACTGCACAGGTTGGTCCTCAGATTGCGGAACACTTGGGCATTCCTCAGGTCAGCTACCTTGAAGGCTTGGAATACGACGGCAAAAAGACCTTCCGCATAAAGAAACAGCTGGAGGACGGCTATCAGATTGTCGAGGTGGAGAGTCCATGTCTGCTTACATGTCTTGCCTCTGCCGTAAAGCCTCGATACATGAGCGTAAAGGGTATTGTGGAATGCTTCGACAAGGAGGTTGAAATTTGGGATACCGACAAGATAGACGTAAGCGAGGAGAAGCTGGGACTGAAAGGCTCCCCTACCAAGGTAAAAAAGGCTGGAGCAAAGGAAATGAAGGCTGCCGGAACGGTACACGACGGACTTACTCCTGAGGAAGCCGTTGAGCTTATCATCAATAAATTAACCGAAAAACACATAATCTAAAACCTGTTTGAGCAATGGATAAAGCACAATATAAAAACGTATATGTCTTCTGCGAACAGAGAGAAGGCAAATTGCAGAACGTAGCATTGGAACTGTTGGGTGAGGCTCACAAATTGGCGGCGGATTTGAACCAGGAGGTTTACGCCATACTGTTGGGACACGACATAAAGGGCTTGTCAAAGGACCTTATAGCGCATGGAGCCGACAAGGTATTGGTTGTTGACGACAAATGTCTTGAGACCTATACCACCGAGCCTTATGCACAAGCCATCTATCAGATAATAACGGACTACAAGCCGTCTATTGTTCTCATAGGTGCGACCACAATAGGCAGGGATTTGGGTCCCCGTTTGTCGGCAAGGGTTACCACAGGACTTACGGCAGACTGTACCAAATTGGAGATATCCGAAGAAAAGGAACTGTTGTCCACTCGTCCCGCATTCGGCGGAAACCTTATGGCGACAATCATCTGCCCTGACCACCGTCCTCAAATGAGTACGGTACGTCCCGGAGTGATGAAGGCAATGGACAAGGATGACAACCGCAAGGGAGAAGTGATTGAGGTGAAGGTAAACTTTGACGAAAGCAAGTTCAAGGTCAAAGTGATAAAGACGGTGAAATCCGAAGGCAAACTGGTGGATATATCAGAGGCTAAAATATTGGTGTCCGGCGGAAGAGGCGTAGGCTCTAAGGAAGGATTTGAAATGCTCGGCGAACTTGCCAAGGTGTTGAAAGGCGAGGTATCCTCTTCAAGGGCATGCGTGGATGCAGGCATCATAGGACATGAACGTCAGGTCGGACAAACGGGAAAGACCGTAAGACCGGATCTTTATCTTGCCTGCGGTATATCGGGTGCGATACAACACCTTGCAGGTATGGAAGAGAGCGAACTGATAATAGCGATAAACAAGGACAAGTACGCTCCTATAATGTCGGTTGCGGACATTGGAATCGTAGGCGACGTGAACAAGATAATACCTTTGCTTACCGAAAGACTGAAATCCATGGTAAAGTAAATGCAGAGTGAGTAAAATACAAGCAAAAAAGGTTGCCGTAAATTGCGGCAACCTTTTTTTGTTTATGTGTCCCAAAGATGTGATACCATATAATTTAAGATATTCATGCAACGTTATACTGAAGGTTCCGTCACATGAAGCGACCATTGTTTTTCAGATGACGGAACTGCAAATACATTGTTAACCAAAAATATTGTTGAAATGACAAGAAAAAAGCTTTTCATTGCAATGGCGTTGGCCTGTCTGTGCAGCGTTGTCCATGCACAGGAAAAAAGAATTGGTTATTTTGCCGAAGGCCTTTTCGGACCGGCTTTCTTTACGGATAAAGGTCTGAGCGTTTTCGGGGATTCTCCGCAAAGCATACTGTACGGAAGCAGCGGGGACATGGCAATCAACTTCACCTATACGCCGAAACAGGATGAAGGACCGGCAAAATACTCTGCCCTTTTCGGTGCGGGATACAATCAGAACTCCATACTGCGTTCGGATTACGAGAAAATAAAACTGCATCACATCAATGCCAATCTCGGCATATACCTGTCCAAGGACATACACCGCCTCGAATTTACTTCAAACATAGGTCTTGGCCTTATACAACAATGAAACGACACTCATGGAAAACGGGAAGATGAAAACGGTTGAGTTCAACACTTCAGGTTTGTCCTTAGGTGCAAGCATGGCTTATTTTGTAAATGTCAAGGGATTGCAACTCGGAGGAGGAATAAGGATGCACAAAGACTTTTTCTTTGATTTCGACGAGACTTTCGGCAGTTACGCACCTTATGCAAAGGCAGAAAACGACATATTTTCCATAACTCCTTTTATAGGGTTAAGGATAGGCATGTAGCAAACGACATATATATTATAAGGAGCGTCATTCGCATCCGAGAGAAACAGGTGTCACGTCAATGCAACACCTGTTTCGTTTTATAGGTAAATATCATCGGAAACCGAAGTTCACATATATGATACCCAGTTTGTCTTTGCATTTTTTCATTCTTGTATTTTCAGCTGAAACGCTTGAATTATCAGATATAAAACAAGGAAATGTCAAAAAAAAAATTGAATATTATTGTTTATTGATTTTATTTGTTTATATTTGCAACGGTAACATGTAATCATTTTTTGTCGAACAATCAAATCAAAAGCGTTATGAAAAAAATTATTTACATTATGCTGCCGATTATAGCCTCAGGTATTTTCGGTTGCAGCAAAAGCGATAACGTATATTTAACCGCCAATGGCCGTAATTCGTCTGAAGGGTTAAAACAGTCAGAGATAACAATTACGGATGACGGTCATTACATCCTGCCGGACGGAACAAAAAGCAAAATCCCTATGCCTGCGGCTCGCAAGGCGGAGGATTGCAACAAAAAGACAAAGGTGAATGATTCCGGCATAACAATCACGGATGACGGTTATTACATCCTGCCGGACGGAAGAAAAGGCAAAATCCCTATGCCGACAGTTCGCAAGGCGGAGGAATAAAACAATTATACCATAGAGGATACAATACGATAAAGGGTAAAAATAATCGGACGGTTCTCTATTGGTTTCGATAAAAACTTGTAAACATTATAAGGAGAGTTTTGAATGGAAATTTAAAGCTCTCCTTATTTTTCATCCATAAGTCCGGGGCGTCTTTGGCGTGTTCTTTCCACAGCCTGCTCGAAACGCCATGCGTCTATCAGTTTGTCGTTTCCGTTCAAGAGTATTTCGGGTACTTTCCAACCGTTGTAGTCTGCCGGACGTGTATATACGGGAGGGGAAACGAGTTCCTGCTGAAACGAGTCGGTGAGTGCGGAAGTCTCGTCGTTCAACACTCCGGGCAGAAGTCTGACGACACTGTCGGCAATCACTGCCGCAGCCAGCTCTCCCCCACTGAGGACATAGTCTCCTATCGATATTTCACGTGTTATCAGATGTTCCCTTATTCTTTCGTCTATTCCCTTGTAGTGTCCGCAAAGTATGCAGATGTTTTCTTTAAGGGACAGTTCGTTGCAAAGGCTTTGCGTAAGGGGCTGTCCGTCCGGTGCGGTGTATATTATCTCATCGTATTTGCGTATGGAACTCAAGTGTTTTATGCAGTTGTCGACAGGCTCTATCTGAATGACCATTCCCGCTCCTCCTCCGTAAGGGTAATCGTCCACTCTGCGGTTTTTGTTGGTGGAATAGTCCCTCAGGTTGTGCACTTCCACGGAGAACAATCCTTTTGTCTGAGCTCTGTGTAATATGCTTTGGGCGAATATCTCGGTAAACATGTCCGGAAAAAGCGTAATGATGTCTATATGCATGATACTCGTTGTTTTGTTCGGCAAAATCAGTAATAAAAACTGTCTTTGCACTTTTTTTATTGTATGTAATGCATATGGTACAAGGGCAAAAAAAAATCCGTTTGATTGTATTGTCGTCTTTTCTTTGTATATTTGCCGAGTATTTTGAATTGAATGAAACGGTATGAACAGGAAACCATTGTTTGAGTTGTTGTTTTTCGTTTGTCTTTTGTCGGTTGGTCTGCCTTTGAGTGCACAGTTAAGACAATACAAGCACTTGCCTGACTTTGACTATGCCGATTATGACATGCACCTGAAATTCATGAACCGTCCTTTTGCCATGCTTGGTCAGACGCTTTATTTGCAGGATGTTTCGGATTCCAATCTAAGTCAATACTTTTTCGTGGGACAGATAGCCGTTCCGGAGAAAGGAGATAAAAGCGGAGTTCAATATTACAAGTTGTCGAGAATGTCGAAAGATAGAATCAAATCCCTGCAAGGCGAATGGTTTATCGTGAAAGACTACATTGCAGATCAGTTTGCATACAACAAGATATATCAGGCAGTGGACCGGAAACGTGATTTCAGAAACATGCAATACCCTTTCATGAAACTGATTGTTGGAAGCACAAGAGACACTATTTTCTATAACTACCAGAATTTCTACAACCGCTACAATTTCCCTTTCACTCCAATGAGTTATTTCAATGCCAACAAGAACCAATATCCCATGCACAAATGGTCAAACGAGGATATTAACCTTGTGGATTACGACACCAACAGCAACTATGCCCATCTGCCTATGAAGCTTGTGGGATTCAAGATAACGCTTCCCGTTGTTACGGATGCCACTATTGCAAGACTGTTCAACGGAACGAAGTTGTATAATTACGATGACGACAGCCGCAAATATTCTTTCACGGATTATCCTATCGGAAAGGCAAGATTGCTTGAGGGAAAGACGTTTATTGTTGCGGATTGGTGCCACAGCGCTGAGAGTTTGACGGATGTGTATCTCAAATTGGTGCAAAGAGGTTCAAAAGACACCGTTTACTACAAATATCCCATCATGAGCGAACGCTCCGAATTTGATTTTGTCATAGAAGCTTATTATGACAAGATGCGCAAATACTACAAGGACAAGGACTTTGTGGTAAGAGGCGACAAGTATCCTTTGACTGTGATAGATTTAAGGTGGAAACGTCCCATCACACTAAGGCAGGGGGACATGTTCCATTGTCTTGACTTTGTCGTAAAGGACGGTAAATTCCAGATGTTGATGAGAAACGAAAGGGGACGCAAGTTCTACATGCCCGCAGACTTCAACCTGGGAGACCGACTCAGCTTTGACCTCTATCTGGCCGATGGAAACAAAGTACTGAAATACGAAGATACTTACCCGACGTACTATAAGGCCATATTGCAAAAGGAACTGATAGAAAACATGACAATGGACATGGCGAACCTTTCATGGGGAAAACCCGACAGAGAGGTGAAAACCAACTTCGACGGCAGCAACCGTCACTGGTTTTACATGGGTAACATATATGTTATATTCAGAAACAACAAATTGTACCGCGTTGCAATGATTCCTGTCGAATTAAGATAGTTCCGAAGGAAAAGAATGGACAAGGCAGAGAACTTTCTAAACAATTTAACCATAAACGAACAGATGGCCTTTCTGGCCAACATGTTTCAGAAAGAGGTAAACGCAAATATTCCCACCGTTTACGATTTGAACAAATGGAATCTTGTCATTGACTATTACCTTAATGACAAATCCGACAGCAATATGCTTTACGAGGCTCTTTTCAGGGCAGGAGAACAATTCCCCGATGAATTCGACATACTTGTAAGAAGCATTTGGGCCGAATTGACGGAAGCACCGGAAGAAGCCTTGGATACATGCCTTTATCTGAAAGAAAACTGCAGTTCAAAATACGAACTGGCAATATTGGACTTCTTGACCGGTAAGATTTATCTTGAATTGTCAGATATAAACAATGCCATTCTTTGCTTCAAACAATCCCTTAAGATTGCGGAACATGAATATATCCATATCGAGATAAGCGAAGCATATATCGGCCTTTCTGATTTCGACACTGCCTTTTCACATCTTTGCAGAGCTTTGGAAATATGCAGAAAAAAAACGGACCAGAATTATTACCAGACCTTCGGCATATGCTATTCCACTCTGCCGAATACGAACATAGCATGCAAACTGACAGACAACCTTGCAAGAATATGCAAGGCAAGAAAAGAATATACTCCCTTTGTGACAGAACAACTGGAAGAACTCGTAAACACCGATCCTATGAACTGGTCATACTGGAACGTATTGGCCGCATTCCATTTCTCTGCAAAAAACTACGGACAAGCCCTTGAGGCATACGATTACTGTCTTAGCATAGACAGTGAAAACGAATATGTCCTGTTGAAAAAAGCAGATGTATACAGACTGACCGGAATGAGGGCGAAGCTCGTAAGATGCCTGCAAGAGGTTTGCAATATCGTAGAAAACAAAACAAAAAACAGTTCGACAAACTCCGATTATTTCTTTTCCTATATTGCCTTGCAAAACAGTTACAAGGAATTGTCGGACATTTTTTTCATGGATGCCGAATATGACAAATGCCTCGACACATGCAGAAAGATGTTGGAGTTGAACGCCACCATTCCCTTGTTGGACGATACGGTATTGAAACGAAGCGACATCTGTCTTACCATGTCCGATTGTTACTTCAACCTGAACGATTACGGAAAAGCGGTAGATTTTTCATTGGAAGCATTGGATTTGGCACCGGATTCGTCCGAATGTCAGATACATCTGATAAGACTGTTGTACGAAACAGGTAACAAGGACCTTGCGGAAAACACTTTCATCAACCTTTACGAAAAATACAATCAGGATGATGACGAAGACAACATCATATCAAGATACGGTTTATTGAACGAATGGTTGAACATACTTGCCTTCGACAGACGTTATCTGGAAATATTGAATCTGTTTGACAATGCGGAAGCCGAATTTCATCGGATGAAATATTCGTTGCTAAGCGAGGATGTCCAAGAAAGCTATTTCACTCTCCAATGTACGTTTATCGATATATTCTGTCAGGAAGAACAGTTGCACGAAAGGGTCATGAAACTGATATACGGCATTGTATGCAATACGAACTACACAATCAGAGACATTCTGAAAAAGACCATGCTTCTGGAAGGACAACCGAGGATAATGGATGAAATAAATGGTTTAACAAATGAAATAAATGAAGATGAATAATTTGAAAAAGGCTGTATTATTCCTGACTATGGCCGTATTTGTTTCCTTCTGCTTCGGGCAGGAAGTAAAGGAGAATCCGAAAAACGAAAAGAATATGGTTGAAAAGGTTACGGCCTGGTACATGGAAAACATAAACTACGGAACCATAACACTGCTTATGGCCGTCGAGAGCAGTTTTATTCCATTTCCTTCCGAAGTGGTTGTTCCTCCTGCAGCATACAAGGCACTGGAAGAAGAAAGCGAAATGAACATATTCCTTGTCGTTGTCTTTGCAACCGTAGGAGCAATATTAGGAGCAATATTTAACTATTATCTTGCAATGTTTCTCGGTCGCCCTATCATATACAGGTTTGCGGAAAGCAAGCTCGGAAGGATGTGTCTGTTGAGCAAGGAAAAGGTGATAAAGGCGGAAAACTACTTTGACAAACACGGGAAAGTTGCCACATTCATCGGTCGTCTTGTTCCCGGAATACGTCAGCTCATATCCATTCCGGCAGGTCTTGCAAAAATGAAACTCTTGCCTTTCATCGGCTTTACCGCCTTGGGTGCCGGCGCTTGGAACATCATTCTGGCAATATTGGGTTACATAGGCCACGGCAACAAAGAGCTCATAGAAAAATACAGCCATGAACTCTCCTACGTACTTGTAGCCTTGGGCATATT
Source organism: Candidatus Onthomorpha intestinigallinarum (assembly GCA_019114015.1). Classification (GTDB taxonomy): domain Bacteria; phylum Bacteroidota; class Bacteroidia; order Bacteroidales; family P3; genus Onthomorpha; species Onthomorpha intestinigallinarum. The sequence continues at coordinate 13,945 of DXGG01000122.1, forward strand.
GTTTGTTTTATATTTAATATACAAGGGCTTATCAAAAAAGAAAACGACTCACACCCAAAATACGGACTTGTAGGATACCCTTTAAGTCATTCCTTCTCAAAGAGTTATTTCGAGCAAAAGTTCAAAGAGGAGAATATAAGCGCGAGTTTCGAACTGTTTGAACTTGAACGTATAGACATGCTTGAAGAACTGCTCAAACGGGAAACCGACCTGAGAGGCTTCTGTGTGACAATGCCTTACAAGGAAAAGATAATGTCACTTCTCGACATGACGAGTCCTTTGGCCGAACGCTGTACAAACGCAAACTGCATAAAAATAGAAAGGCGGGGCAAAGACTTCATACTCAAAGGGTTCAATACGGATGCCTACGGTTTTGGCAAAAGCGTCGAGAGCCTTGGCATAAACCGCGGAAGCACCGCCTGCATAATGGGCAGCGGCGGAGTAAGCAAGACGATAAGCGTGGTATTGGACGATATGGGCATAAGACACCTTACCGTCAGCCGAAGACCCGAAGGAAATCAGATAAGCTACCGGCAGATGAACGAAATACTGGAAGATACCGTGCTGATAATCAATGCAACCCCTCTTGGAATGCATCCATATGAAAACATGATGGCAGATATAGACACGGAAAAACTGACAAGAGGGCATTGCGTCTTCGACCTCATATACAACCCTGCCGAAACACCCCTTCTGAAAGAGGCCAAAGCCCGAGGAGCAAGAACGATGAACGGACTGGACATGCTGCATCTTCAGGCCGACCTGGCTTGGAAAATATTCAACTCAAACCTTTAGGCAATGCAACAGATACCACTTTATCTCAAAGCCATCATACCTGTTGCCGTTTTCATACTCATGCAGATAAAGCCGTTGGGAATATGGCTCAAGACCGTATGTACCTTTTTTCATGAGACCTCCCATGCTCTCACGGCACTGTTGCTTGGCAACAAGGTCAAAAACATAGAACTGCACGACACCACCTCCGGAGTCTGTACGAGCACAAGCAAGAGCAAGTTCAAGACATTCCTCACTTCTCTTGCCGGATACACGCTCTGCTCATTCATACCCCTCGCCATAATTTTCGTTATAAACAACAGATATGTGCAGGCAAGCTTTTTGATACTTGCAATCTTTACATTTCTGAACATAATACTGTACATGCGTGGAGGCTATGCTCTTCTGTGGAGCCTGGTTTTCGCATGTATCAACCTGCTTCTGTATTGGCTTCCCATCTCAGGAACCGTACTAATATATGTTCTTTACTGCTATCTTTGGGTTGTAGCCATAGACAATACCGCCTCATGCATGAGCCTTTTAAAATGCTCGCTGCAAAAACCGAAACAGAGCGGTGACTGCACAAACCTGCAGAAAATCACAGGCATTCCGGCATTTTTATGGGCTGTCGTCTTCTTCGCAGTAAACATCACAGCTCTTTACTTTGCGCTCAAGGCGATTTTCCATATAAAAATCCTGTAATTCAAATTTTAATTCCTACCTTTGCACCGCCAATTCAAAAGGAAGAAAAAGCAATGCAAATAGAGGTGTTAAAATCCAAAATACACAGGGTTGCGGTAACTCAGGCCGACCTTAACTATATTGGAAGCATTACAATAGACGAGGATTTGATGGACGCTGCGGGACTGATTGAGAACGAAAGGGTTTATATCTACAATATCAACAACGGAGAACGGTTTGACACTTACGCGATAAAAGGCAGACGCGGCAGCGGTGTAATAGGTCTGAACGGTGCGGCAGCCCGCATGGCTCAAATAGGCGACATGGTCATCATCGTCTCATTTGCACAAATGGACCTCGAGCAGGCTAAAAAATTCCATCCTACCGTCATATTCCCTCAAAACAACAAACTGGTATAACAT
>DXGG01000123.1 GCA_019114015.1 Candidatus Onthomorpha intestinigallinarum
AACCTTGGAGTAATTGTAGGTCCGGGGAGGGGCTCTGCTGCCGGCAGTGTAGTTGCATATTGCCTGGGGATAACAAACATAGATCCTTTAAAATATGAATTGCTGTTTGAAAGGTTTTTGAATCCGGATCGTATTTCTTTGCCTGATATTGATGTAGATTTCGATAATGAAGGACGGGCCAAGGTTTTAGATTATGTTCAGAAGAAATACGGAGCCGATCATGTAGCTCAGATAACAACATTTGGAACAATGGCCGCAAAGTTGTCAATAAAAGATGTCGCAAGAGTTCTGGAGTTACCTTTAAATACAGCCAACAGACTGGCAAAACTGGTTCCAAACAAACCCGGAATCACACTGAAGAAAGCATTCGAAGAATCTCCTGAATTAAAAACCGAACTGGAAAAAGGAGAACCTTTAGTACAAAAAGTATTGCTTCTCGCTCAAAAATTGGAAGGATCCATAAGGAATACGGGAACCCACGCTTGTGGTGTCATTATAGGTCCGGACGACATATCCAACTATGTACCTCTTGCCGATATTAAAGATTCCGACATGATGGCCACACAATTTGAAGGCAAATTGATAGAAAGTGTCGGCATGATTAAAATGGATTTTCTCGGATTAAAGAATCTTTCCATAATCAAGGATGCGTGTGAAATCATAAAAAGCAACCGCAACATCGACATTAACCCTGACGAAATACCTTTAGATGATAAAAAAACCTTCGAACTGTATCAAAAAGGCATGACGTTAGGAACATTTCAATTTGAGTCTGAAGGAATGAGTCAACATTTAAAAAACTTAAAGCCGGATAAATTCGAAGACCTTATAGCAATGAACGCTCTTTACAGACCCGGCCCAATGCAATACATTCCAAAGTTCATAAATCGTAAACACGGCATAGAAGAAATAACATACGAAATTCCCGTAATGAGCAAATACCTGTCAGAAACCTATGGCATCACTGTCTATCAGGAACAGGTAATGTTATTGTCCCAAGCATTAGCCGGATTTACTCCGGGAGAAGCCGACAAACTTCGTAAAGCCATGGGAAAGAAAAAAAAGGATGTAATGCAGGAATTAAAAGAGAAATTCATTACAGGATGCCTTAACAACAAGCTGGACAAAAACAAAATAGAAAAAATATGGCAAGATTGGGAGAAATTCGCCGAATACGCATTCAACAAATCACATTCCACATGTTATGCCTATATAGCCTTTCAAACAGCTTATCTGAAAGCGAATTACCCGGCAGAATATATGTCTTCCCTATTAACACACAACCTTAATGATATAAGTACTCTTACAAGATACATAGATGAATGCCATAAAATGGGCTTAAAGGTACTTGGACCAAACATAAACGAGTCCAACTTGAATTTTGCAGTAAACAAAAAAAATGAAATAATATTCGGATTGGCCGGCATAAAAAACGTAGGATCGACAGCTGCTGCCGAAATAATAAAAGAAAGAGAAGAAAACGGCCCTTTTTCATCTCCTCTCGATTTCTTGATAAGACTGAATCAAAAAAACATAAACCGAAGATGTGTGGAATCTTTAATAAAATCAGGTGCTCTTGATTGCTTCGGCAATATTCACAGAGCTCAATACTTCTTCCCCATAGACAACAACGGAAATACTATTATCGACAGACTCATCAAATTGACGGCAAAAATAAAAGAGAACAGAATATCCAGTCAAAACTCTCTGTTCGGAGAGGAAATAAACGAAGAAATATGCATGCCGGAAATGCCGGAATGCGAACAATGGAGCAATATAGAAAGACAAAACTACGAAAAGGAAATGATAGGATTCTATATATCCGGTCACCCTTTGGATTCTTACAAAACAACCATAAAAACATTTGCAAATACCCAAATAAGCGAGCTGTCCAATCTCGAAAATCTTAAAGGCAAAGAAATCTGTCTCGCCGGCATAATAACGGAAGCTGCCAACAAAACAAGCAAAACAGGTAAGGCATATTCCGAATTTTCAATAGAAGACCAAAGCGGAAATTACAACTTCAAACTGTTCGGAAAAGACTATGTATCTTTTTCAGACTTCTGTAAAAGTAACCTGTATGTAATGATAAAAGCAACCGTAACCGAAAAATTATGGAACAAAGATTCCGACAATGAACTGATGATAAAAATAAAACGAATAGAACTGTTGGAAGATTTTCTTCAGAAATTCGCAAAAAACATTTCCTTGAAAATAAACTATGAAGACATTTCCAACAAACTGGTAAACGAATTGGAACAAATATTCAAACAATCTAAGGGAACAACTCCCGTAATGATAGACATAATTGACCCTTTGGAAGAAATCAGCATAAGTTTGAAATGTAAAAAATACAAGGCAGATATAGACAAACTGCTGAGCAACATTGATTCAAGCGAAATAAAAGATTTGATTTACGATTACAATATTTCCAAAAAGGAATTCTAATGTCGGAACATTTCATTTCAATAGATGAAGTAAAAATACATGCTTGTGCATTGGGATTTCAAGGTTGCGGAGCCTCGAAGGCCGAGCCTTTAAACATGGAAAGGTTTTACGAATGGACAAAAAAAAATTACAACGCAGGCATGTCCTATTTGAACAATTACAACGACAAACGTGCTGAGGTACAAAAACTGGTTCCAAACGCAAAAACCGTATTTTCCTTTTTCATATCATACAATATGAATAATAACAGAAACGAAGGAAAATATAAAATAGCAAGTTATGCCTTGGGATATGACTATCATAAAGTCATCAAAAACAAACTTTATAAACTGGTAAAGACAATTCAGGAAAGACATCCGGATTTCGAGGCAAGGGTTTTCGTGGATTCCGCTCCCGTAATGGAAAAAACATGGGCTCAAAAGGCCGGTTTGGGTTGGATAGGAAAAAATTCATGTTTCATAAACAGAATATTCGGCAGTAAAATCCTTCTCGGAGAAATAATATGCAACTTCACCAGCGATTACGCAAGCGAATCCAAAGACCACTGCGGCAAATGCAACAAATGCATAAACAGTTGCCCAAACAACGCCATACTGCCCAACAGAACAATAGATTCCAACAAATGCATAGCTTATCAT
>DXGG01000124.1 GCA_019114015.1 Candidatus Onthomorpha intestinigallinarum
GTAAACTCGGTCAGAACATTCGTCTAGTCGTTTCTGTTTCAATGCTTACTGAAGGATGGGATGCAAATACGGTAACCCATATTTGCGGGGTTCGTGCATTTGGTTCACAACTGCTTTGTGAGCAAGTTGCGGGTCGTGCATTGCGTCGCCAGAGTTATGAACTTGTGCCATATGATAAGGACGGAAAAGAGATTGAACAGAAAAATCTTAAAAAGTATAAGAAAGAAAATATAGTTTGGAAATTCCCTCCTGAATATGCCCATATCATTGGTGTGCCGTTCAAGACATTCAAAGGCGGTGGAGCAGGAACTCCGCCTCCGCCAAAGCCTAAGACTGTAATAAAAGCACTTGTAGAAAGGAAAGATTTGGAAATAATATTCCCCAATATAGTAGGCTATCGTAGTGAGAATGAGACTGGTCGTATAGATTCTGACTATACCGGTGAACCTAAGTTCAAACTCAACTTTACACAGATACCTGAAGAAACTGTTTTGTCAACTCCGGTAGGTGAGGATATTAGAGTGTTGAAAAATGACTATCGAGAACTGCGTGACGCCCAAGTCATTTATGTCCTCACTCAAAGATTGATTCAGCAGTATTACACTAATTTTGAAAATGGTCGTGAATTTCAGGTGTTCGGCCAATTGAAACGTATTGTGGAGAAATGGTATGATTCTCAAGTGGAAATCATTGGTGGCGATGGCTCCAGGGAAATACGGCGACTGGTTGTCTTCTGGAATCAGAAAGAAACGGCGACTTCTATCTATGAAGGAATAAGGCGGGCTAATACGGACAAGGAAAAGATAAAAGCCATTCTAAATTACTATAATCCGACAGGAAGTACAAAGTATGTGCTTGGAGCTACTTCCAAAGAGGTTTATCCGACAAAGAAAAGTCATGTGAACTATGTGGTTGCTGATACTGCCTCATGGGAACAGATAGCATCCAAAACTCTGGAAGAACTGCCGCAGATAATTCGATATGTGAAGAATCATTTTCTTGATTTCAAGATTCCATACTTGGTTGGAGCTGCTGAACATATATATGTACCTGATTTTATAGCAGTTGTCAAGACGGAAAGTGGCAAGGAAGTAAATCTAATTATTGAAATTTCCGGCATGTCCAATGACAGGTTGGGTCATAAAGACTTTAAACGTAAATATGTCAAGGATTTTTGGATTCCTGCCGCAAACAATCTTGAAACATATGGCATCTGGGATTTCGTAGAGGTGTCGGATATTGATAATATCAAAGCTATATTAACGGAGAAAATCAACTCATTATGAATAATAAAAATATAATGCCGGTAGGAGCTATCAATCATGATGACGAACATCGTGCGTCTATTCCTACAACAGAACTTGCCGGAGAAGAGTCTTTGGTTGCGGAAAACATGTCTCCTGAAGGTCAGTATAAACAATTTAAGCATGAATTTGATCGCGGTCGTGACCCTGAACTTTATTGGCTTGGTAAATATAAAAACGATAATGATGAAACAAAATCATCAGACTTGAGAGTAGATACACGTTCATTATATCGTCATGAAGAGATTCGTCCGGAAATGTTAATTAACCAGCTGTACACATTAAAAGCAGATGAAAAAGCAGCCTGCATGGCTTCTCTTTTTGGTAATGATATGCCCAAAACGGTATATGAGGATGAATTGCAAAGAATTACGGAATATTATCAGCATAATGCCGATTGGCGCAACCGATTGATTCAAGGTGATTCTCTTTTGGTGATGAATTCTTTGTTGCAACGTGAGGGAATGGCTGGTCGTGTACAGATGGTATATATCGACCCTCCATACGGCATTAAGTATGGTTCCAACTGGCAGATGAAACTGAACAATCGCGATGTGAAAGATAATGATGAGTCTTTGACAGGAGAACCGGAAATGATTAAGGCTTTCCGTGATACGTGGGAATTAGGGATTCACAGTTATTTATCTTATTTGCGTGATCGTCTTGTGTTGGCTCGTGAACTTTTGACCGAGTCAGGTTCTTGCTTTGTACAAATTTCGGATGATAATGTGCATCTTGTAAGAAATTTGATGGATGAGGTGTTTGGTAGTGAGAACTTTGTGAGTCAAATAATTTATAATAGAACTGCTGGCTTTGCAACAAACACTATTGGTAATGTGGCAGACTATATATTGTGGTTTTCTAAGAATAAAGAAGTTATAAAGTTTAATAAATTATTTGTGAATAAAAGTTTGCTTCATGGGGCAGGAGCAAAATATAATTGGGTAGAAGAGAAGGATGGAAGTATTCGCTCAATAAAATTAGAAGAGAGACTTAATCCATCTCTTCTCCCAGAAGGAGCAATTATTTTTAGAAATGGACCTATAACGTCCCAAACGCCAAGTGAAACAACTGTATTTAATTATACTTATAAGGGAAAAGTTTATTCACCTGGGAAAAGAGGGTGGAGTACTAATTTAAATGGTATGCAAACTCTTGAGCTTAAAGGTCGTCTTTTGGAATCCTCAGGTAAAACACTGGGATACAAACTATGTTATAATGATTTTCCTTGTGTCGAACTTAATAATCTTTGGCAAGATACTGGTTCAGGAGGTTTTGTGGAGGAAAAAATTTATGTAGTACAGTCAGGAACAAAACCTATTCAACGCTGTATGTTAATGTGCACCGACCCAGGCGATTTAGTTCTTGACCCAACCTGCGGAAGTGGTACAACTGCATACGTTGCGGAGCAATGGGGACGCCGTTGGATTACGATAGATACATCCCGAATTGCCCTTAATATCGCTAAGAAACGACTAACTACAGCCGTATTTCCCTATTATGAATTATTTGACAAGGAAAACGGTAATATCCGTCAAGGGTTTGTCTATAAAACCGTTCCGCATATCACACTGAAATCGTTGGCAAATGATTTAGAACCGGACGAAGAAATCTTGTATGACCAACCTAAGGAAGATAAAAAGAAGATTCGTGTCGCTGGGCCCTTTACAGTAGAAACGCTACAAAGCTTCCATGTGATAAATCCTGATGCGATTGGTGTGGATGAACGCAATGAAACGGAAGGTTTTCAGGAGCGGATTTTTGCGCACCTTAAATCATCTGGAATACGCAATGGAGCAAAGAATGAGCAGGCAGTTTTCTATAATATTGAACCTGTTGCCAATCCATATCTCAATGCGAAAGGATATTACAAAGACGCGGAAGGAAAAGAGCGTCTGGCTTATTTCCATATTGGTCCTAAGTTTGGCACAGTTAGTAAACGTGCAGTCACGGAATCTCTTAAAGAGTTTCGTAGTGTAGCCCCCTATGAAGGCGCTTCGTGGTTATGTATCCTTGGTTTCTCATTTGAGGACAATATCAACGAAAAGGACTATAATTTGGGCTCGTTCGTTGTGAGCAAAGTACGTATGCATGACGATTTGATGCAAGACGGACTGCTAAAGAAAGACAGAGGTGCCGGAGCATTCATTACGATTGGAGAGCCAGATATTGCAATTGTTGAAGACGAAGGAGGTAAAACTGTCCATGTCGAGATTCAGGGACTGGATATCTATGACCCAATCAAAGACATTGTAAAACCTCGTTCTGTGGAAGATATTGCCTATTGGGAAATTGATGATGACTATAATGGAGAACAATTCATTGTCAGAGGTCTGCATTTCTGTGGCGGTTCAAAGAAAGAATTTGATGCTTGGAAGAAAGGATTGCAGTCTGTCGCTCCGAAAGCGACAAAAAAGAAAGCAGAATCAACTTTACGTCTCCTTTTAAATGAAGAACTTTGGGATACTCTTTATGACTTTCGAAGCCAGCCTATTGAAAGGCGTAAAGGACGCAAAATCGCTGTCCGTGTGATTTCACAGTTTGGTGAGGAATCGACAAAGGTGCTGACGATTGAGAAATAAAGCTTTGTTTACACGCTTTGTTTCTCTTTCCTTCTGCGCATTATTTCGCTTGCAAAGAAGGCAAGGATGATTACTACGCTTAGAATCACAAGCATTACGGGCATGTCTTCCGTTGCGCTTGAGCTGTCCGCACCGTATATGTAATATGCCACGCATGCGGCGGCATTGTTCAAAAAGTGGTATATCATCGGAACCCAAAGAGTTTTGGACCATACGAAGAGATAACCCACTACTATGGACATGACAAAGCGCGGAAGGAAGGAGAAAAGCTCGAAGTGTATGAGGGAAAAGAACGCGGATGAAATCACTATTCCGACCAAGGTGTTTCTGCACAACTTGATGCAGGTGGTCTGTATCACACCCCTGAAGAACATCTCTTCCACCACTGCGGGCGTCACGGCTATGACAAACAGTCTGAAAAGCAGTCCGGTGAAGGAGTCGGTCATAATCAATGCCTCAGTGGACGCTTCCGCCGAGGCCTGTATCTGGCGGAATATCTCCTCACCTGCAAAGTGCAGGCCGTCGTTCCATTGTTGCAAGACAGATATGAGAGGTATGGAGGCAAAGGGAAGAACCATTGCCCAGATGCCAAGACGGGAGGGGATGTTGAAATTGAAGTATAGTCTGTAATCCCTGTCGAACATGTAGGCGCATATCAGTGCCGACACTCCGAACATCATAAGCGAGCTGAAGAACTGCAACACAAGCATGGCGGTGCTGTTTGCGTTTATGTCTGGATAGGATAATGTGACAATGGCAACGGCAATGCTTGTGAAAAAGGTTACGGCCATCATCACCGCTATGCTCATCAGCAGCTTGACCACCGGCTTGGAATCATGTGACTGTAGTTTCATCCTTTTGCGTTTTTATTTTGTACTCTCGGCGGGACTCGAACCCGCAACCTCAGAACCGGAATCTGACATTTTATCCAATTGAACTACGAGAGCATTATGTCCATTACAGCCATCTTCGCCGTTTGAAATATATCAGGAAGGCTACGGCTATTATCACCATCACTATCATTATGCCTGCGAAAGCGTATCTTGACTCCGCACCGGGAAGACTTACGTTCATTCCGTATATGCTTGAAACCACCGTAAGCGGAAGCATGATTGTGGAAAGGAAGGTCAGCACCTTCATTATCTCGTTGGTCTTGTTGGTCTGCAAGGAGTCGAAGGTCTTGCTCAAGCCCTCAATCAATTCACCGTAGTCCTCAATCAAGTCGAACATCTTCTGATACTGGTCCAGTATGTTTCCCCAATAGTCTTCCATGTCTTCGGCATAACCCTTGATACCTCCTGATTCAAATTTGTGGAACACCCTTATCTGGGGTTTGAAGGTGGTGTTGAGCGATATGATGTTTTTTCGTGTCACGCTCAGATGCTCCAGAACCTTCTGCGGTTTCTTGGTGAATATGTCGTAGTTTATGCTGTCCACCTCGGACCCTATTCTGAGAGTAAGGGTGTAGGTCTCAACCATCAGCTTGCCGAGCAGGTTGTAGAGCAGTGCGTCGGAAGAGGAACTCATCTTGCGTATCAGCTCCTCCTCTTCCTTGGAGGCGGTATTGCTTTTGCACTTCTGCATGATTTCCTTTGTCTGTGCAAAAAGGTTCTTCACCACCCAGTGCGAGCGGCCTATGGTTACTATGTAGTCGTTTCCCCAGAATATCTTGACTTCCTTGACCCTTATGAATCGGTTGGACTTGTCGAAGTACGGAAAGTGAAGTATAAGGAAATAATAATCGTCGTATTCGTCTATCTTTGGGCGCTGGTTGACAGAGCGACAGTCCTCTATGTCCAAGGGGTGGAAGGCGAAAGTGTCGGAAAGGTAGGCGTAGTCTGTTTCGTCCGGATTTATAACGTGCAACCACTTCAACTCATCAAAGTTTATTGTTTCAATCACATAGACCTCCTTTCTCTTTACACGGTGGAACAAAAAATCCGTGCAAAGGTAGCAATAATTATTTTATTGACCAAACCCTTGTGCCGCTCCCGCAATGTGAGCGTCAGGGACAAAAAAACGTTTTTTTTCATCACGTTGTCGTATCTTTGTCGTATCTTTGTTGAAAAATTAAAAAAACACCTGGAGATGAAAAGTATTAATGATGTAAGTTTTTCTGGCAGGAAAGTCTTGTTGAGGGTTGACTTCAACGTACCTGTTGACGAGAACAAGAATATAACGGACGATACAAGGATAAGGGAGGCTATGCCTACGATAGACAAGTTGTTGGGTGACGGAGCTGCCCTTATTATCATGGCGCATTTCGGCAGGCCTAAGAAAGGCGGATTTGAGGCGGATTTGAGTCTGAAACCGGTTGCGGACTATTTGTCCAGGATACTGGACAAGAAGGTCGTTTTCACCCAGAGTCTTGACTTCGGGGACATATCCTCACTGGCGTCAGCCCTTAAGCCGGGGGATGTGATGATGTTGGAAAACATACGTTTCTATCCCGAGGAGACCAAGGGAGATGAGGCCTTTGCAAGGAAGCTGTCCCAACTTGGAGACTGTTATGTCAATGACGCTTTCGGAGCGGCGCACAGGGAACACGCTTCCACGGCGACGATAGCGAGATTCTTTCCGAATGACAGATATTTCGGACTGCTTATGGAGAATGAGGTGAGAAACCTCAACAAGCTCATGCAGAATCCGCAAAGGCCTTTCACGGCAATAATAGGCGGAAGCAAGATTTCTTCCAAGATAGATGTCATAAAGAATCTTTTGCCTTTGGTTGACAACCTTGTGATAGGAGGCGGCATGAGCTATACCTTTGCAAAGGCGGAAGGCAAGGCGATAGGCCGCTCGATATGCGAGGATGACAAGATGGACATAGCATTGGAGTTGAAGGCTGCCGCTAAGGCCAAAGGCGTAAACCTTTACCTGCCTGTCGATATCGTTGCGGGAGACAGTTTCTCGAATGACTGTAATGTTAAGTACTGTCCTCAGGTCGACATACCTGACGGATGGGAAGGTATGGATGCAGGAGAAAAGACTGTAAAACTGTTTACGGATGTGATAATGAATTCCAAGACCATATTGTGGAACGGACCTGTCGGAGTGTTTGAATTCGAGACCTTTG
>DXGG01000125.1 GCA_019114015.1 Candidatus Onthomorpha intestinigallinarum
CATACAAAGAATACCGTTTCCAGTTTTTATCCTTACCTTTGCTCAAAATTAGGTTTATGAGAAAGCTCGCCTGTCTTTTCTGTTGCATGTTGGGATTTGTCCTGTCCTTTGCCCAAACCACGACAAGGGACAAGGTTAATGCCGTCCTGCAAAAGAAAGGCGAGGCGAAACTGTTGATAAAAGCCCAAAAAGAAGACCTTGAACTTTTGGCCAGAACGGTAAGTCTGGACTACAGACACGGAGAAGAATATCTGGCCTATGTAAACGAAAAACAGTTCGAACGTTTTTGTGAAACGGGATTGGATTACAGACTTTTCGAGGACAACGGATCCAAAACGGTGCTCATGGCGGAGACCACCGATGAGATGCTTTCGTGGAACAGATATCCCGTTTACGGTATTTATGTGGAGATGATGCAGGATTTCGCACGGCAATACGGCACATTGTGCAGACTGGACACCATAGGCTTCAGTACGGACGACCGTCTTATCCTTGCATTGGCTTGCGGCAGCGACGTGCATTCCGACCAAGGCAAACCCAAATTCTTTTACAGTTCGAGCATTCACGGTGACGAACTGTTGGGAATGATAATGCTTCTCAGGCTTGCGGATCATCTTCTCGGGTCTTATCAAACGGATGCTTCCGCAAGGCGCATACTCGACAACATCGACCTTTTCATTTGTCCTTTGGCAAATCCCGACGGTGCCTACGGCTGGAACGAAAACAGCATTACGGGAGCAAGGAGATACAACGCCAACTACGTGGACCTGAACAGAAACTTTCCCGACCCTGTTTACGGAGCTCATTCCGACAACGAGGAGTATCAGGACGAGACACTGGCCTTTATGGATTATGCGAAAAAGAACCGTTTCGACGTATCTATCAACATTCACGGCGGAGCGGAGGTATGCAACTATCCGTGGGACTGCTGGCCGACTGACGAGAGGATCCATCCGGACAGAGAATGGTTCAGAAAGATATGTTCCTCGTTTATCGATTCCGTCCGCATACATGCGCCTTCCGCCTACTTCACCGGAATAAATCCCGAGGGAATGACGGACGGTTCAGACTGGTACAACGTCTTCGGCGGCAGACAGGATTATCACAACTGGTTTTTACGGTGCAGGGAACTCACGCTTGAGATAAGCAACACCAAAACGCCTTCGTCCGACATGCTGACGACATATTGGGATTATCTGAAAGGCGGCCTTGTGAGTTTTATGGAAAGCACCCTTGAGGGAGTAAACGGAACGGTGACAAGCGCCGAAAGCAATCAGGCGATAGACAGTGCCGATGTAGAAGTGACAGAATTGGACAACTACAATCTCAATGTCATCACAAAAGCCGACGGTTACTATTACAGGGGGTTGCCCGCGGGAGAATACACATTGAAGATAAACGCGGAAGGGTATCGTGACACTCTGATTCAAATAACGGTGCCGTACAATGAACTGTTGAGGCTGGATATCAAGCTTCAACCCTCGGATGTCGGCATAAAGGATACAAGAATTGCGGAAAGGGATGTAAAAATATACCCTAATCCTTGTTCAAAAAGCCTTTGCATAGAAGCGGAAAACGGTATAGCATTTGAAATACTCGACATGAACTCCCGAACAGTTCATAAAGGCAGATTGGACAACGGTACGCATACGGTCGATGTGTCGTTCCTTCCGTCCGGTTACTACATAATGAAACTGTATGGAAGGGAGAACGGAATGGAATGTTCAAAATCATTTGTAAAACGCTGAGAAGATGAGCAGGAGTGAAAGACAAGCAAACAAGGGCAGGAACAGAAGAATCAATTGGAGCATACCCGTAATTTCGTTAGTCGTTCTGTGCAACATTATCGCATGTATTTTTTTTGCGAATGAAGCGATTGCCGCATCCGTTGTTCTATTGACGGACAGTGTTGTCCTGCTTTGGATTGCAATCCATATGAGGCGGATGAACAAAAGAGCCGCACACCGTAAGGATTACCTCAACGACATGACACATGAACTGAAAACGCCCATATCGAATGTGGGTCTGATATGCGACATGCTCAAAGACGATTCCGTGTCTTTTGACGGGGAACAGACAAAGAACTATCTGGAGGTAATAAGATATGAGAACAAGCGTCTGAACCTGTTGGTCAATCAAATGTTACAGGCCGCCCGTTATGAAAACAAGGGCATAAGTCTTGACATTTCGGAAACGAACGTAAACGAAGTCCTGACCGGAATTGCCAATACCTACCGCATAACGGTGGAGAGAAACAACGGACATATCTATCTGGAAACGGACAGGGAGAACACCTGCATTATGGCGGACAGGCTGCATTTTACCAACATTGTATCCAACCTTATAGACAATGCGGTCAAATATTGTGACAAAGAACCCAAGATAGTGATATCCGCTTTTAAAGACAGTAACGGATATATCGTAGAGGTAAAGGACAACGGTTTGGGAATAGAGGAGAAGGAACAGGAAAAAATATTCAGGAAATATTACAGGGTCAAATCTTCCAACAAGATAAAAAACCTGACGAGTTACGGCATAGGTCTTTCTTATGTGAAGGAAGTGATGAAAATGCACGGAGGGGAAGTGAAACTGAAAAGCAAGCCGGGAGAAGGAAGTATCTTTTCCCTGGTTTTTCCACTTGATAAAATATGTAAAGCATAATTTTTCGGGATATATGAAAAAGAGTTTAGTATTTTGTATTTTGATTTGTCTGGGGTTCTGCTTGTCGGCTCAGAACGAGGAAAGGGAAGTGATTACAGGGGATGATGAAAAAATAAGTACCCCTTTTTTCACTGCGGTTGTAGGCTGGACGTTGCCTTACGGGGAAATGGGCAACAGGTACAACTCGTTCATGAATGTGAATGCCAATCTGGGTTGGAAGACAACCGGGAACTGGATATACATTCTGGAATTCGGATTTCAGTTCGGAACGGATAACGTAAAGATAAAAAACGACATATTATCGGGACTGATGACCTCCACCACGGATCCTTTCATCATCTCAATGGAAGGGTCCGATGCAGGCGTTGTTGCCTACAATCGTAACCTTAGTCTTTCTTTTTTTGCGGGTAAAATCATTCCTCTATGGTTTTCAAACCCCAATTCGGGATTGATGATAAACCTCGGAGTGGGTTTTCTGCAACATCAGATAATCTATCAGCCGACACTTAGCGAAGCTCCTCAGATTCAGGGAGACTATGCCTACGGTTACGACCGGCAGATGAGGGGACCTATGGTTTCGGCCTTCTTGGGATATATCCACATGAGCAAAAAGAAATATATAAACTTTTATGCGGGAATACAGTTCGACAACGCATTTACAAAAATGACGAGAAAATATCAGTTCGATCTTCATTCCGGCGATGACAAGCTTTACACGGACCAAATGCTTACCCTGAAAATCGGCTGGATGTTCCCGTTCTTCGGACGAAAAGCCGATAAGATATATTTCTAAACCCGAACCGAATGCACATTCTGTACAACTTTTTCATTCATCTCTACGTTCTTTTGCTTCACTGCCTTGCATTGTTCAATGACAAAGTGAAAACAATGCTCAAGGGCGAGAGTCAATGCTTCGGGGTTTTGAGAACGATACCACGGAATAAAAAAGTGATATGGTTTCACTGCGCTTCGCTCGGAGAGTTCGAACAGGGAAGACCCCTGATTGAGAAAATGAAAGAAACATATCCTCAATACGGCATACTGCTTTCCTTTTATTCTCCCTCGGGATATGAAATACGCAAGAACTATTCCTTTGCGGACTGGGTCGTTTACCTTCCCAACGATACCAAGCGCAATGCGGAGAAATTCGTAAGCCTGAGCA
This sequence comes from Candidatus Onthomorpha intestinigallinarum, assembly GCA_019114015.1. Classification (GTDB taxonomy): domain Bacteria; phylum Bacteroidota; class Bacteroidia; order Bacteroidales; family P3; genus Onthomorpha; species Onthomorpha intestinigallinarum. The sequence continues at coordinate 3,824 of DXGG01000125.1, forward strand.
ATCCGAGCATTGTCTTTTTCATAAAATATGAATTCTGGTACAATTACATCAGAGCACTGAAAGGACGAAGATTATTTCAGGTATCTCTTATTCTCAGACCGAGCCAATATTTTTTCAAGCCGTATGGGAAATGGTTTGTCAGGCAGTTGTCCCATTTCGAATACTTTTTCGTTCAGGACGAACAAACAATGAGCTTGCTCAATTCAAAAGGCTTTGAGAACGTTTGCATAACCGGAGACACAAGGTTTGACAGGGTTGCGGGCATTGCAAAACAGGCAAAAAGATTTCCATTGATAGAGACGTTCTGTCAAACGGACAAGAAAATAATCCTTGCAGGCAGCACGTGGGAACCTGACGAAAAAATATTGGCAAAGGTGTTCGACAAGATGGACTTCAAACTGATAATCGCGCCTCATCTGATAAACAATTCGCATATAAGTTTCATAAAGAGCCTGTTTGAGGATTCCGTTCTGTATTCAGAACAGGATGAAAGTAATCCAGCGGACAAGAAAGTCCTTGTCATAGACTGCATAGGCATATTGTCAAGTCTGTATCAATATTGCGACATTGCGTACATAGGAGGAGGCTTTGGGGAGGGCATACACAACACTCTGGAAGCGGCGACCTTCGGAAAGCCCGTGTTTTTCGGGCCTAACTACCACAAATTCAAGGAAGCAGTGGAACTGATTGAGAGGGGAGCGGTATTTTCCATAAAGAACGAGGAAGAATTGCAAAACGGGTTGAGACAACTGCTGAACAATGCGGATTTGTACCGCGAGTCCGCCCAATCCTCAAAGCAATATGTGGAAGAAAACCTTGGAGCGTGCGAAAGAATCACAGCTTACATAGATACATATCAATGCCATGAGGACAAGCAATAAGAAAACAAATTATCTATTTTTGCTTTTGTGCGCAACGATCTGTGCCTGTTCGCCGACAAAACACCTGAGCGAGCAATCCTATCTTCTTTCCAAGAACGAAGTGGTTTGCAACAGCAAACTCATAGAAAAATCCGATTTGAAGAACCTCATACGGCAAGATCCTAACGGAAGATTCCTCGGCGTCAAATGGGCGATGTATTTCTATTCCTTGTCGGAAAAAGGCGAAGATTCTACCGTCAACTACATCTCACGCAACGTTTTCAGGAAACTGGGTTCCAAACCGGTGGCCATAGACGACAAACTGACAAAACGGAGCGTGAAGGAAATGCAGACCTTCCTGCAAAGCAAAGGCGCCTTCGACGCTTCGGTCAAAGACACTCTCGAACCGGTAAGACGATGGTACGCACCATGGTCATACTACAAAAAAAGAAGAAAGGTGGTTTACCGTGTCGATATCCCGAACCGTTATACCATAAACAGCTTTTCTCTTCTTACCTCCGATACCTCAATAAACAAGATAGCAACCGAACACATAAACAATTCCGAAATAAAGAAAGGCAACTACTACGATGAAGAAAAACTGAGCAAACTGAGAAGCACATTGTACAATGACCTGAGAGAAAAAGGCTATTATGCATTCAGCGAGAAATACATAAGCTTTCTGGTGGATACCAACCTGAACAGCAACTCGCTGAACATAGAAATGAACATATCGAATCCATACACAAAGGTCAACGATTCACTGATTGAAGGCGTTCATAAACTGTATAAACTGCGCGACATATTCGTCTATCCAGACTATTACCCGCCTACTTCCGCCCTGTACACACCACCGAAAGACACCATAAGGATACACCACAAACAAGGTCGCAACGCAGTACTTTCCAACTACTATTTCATACGGTCGGACAAGAACTCTCTGAAAGCAAAGCCAATAATGCGAAGCATCCTTTTGCAGAAGGGCCGGCTATACTCCACAGAATCGGCCAAGAATACCTTCACGGCCCTTTCGCAACTGAAGAACTTCAAATACATAGACATATCGTTTATCCCGGACAACAGTTCCACGGCCGATACCCTGCCCCTGGACTGTCTGATAAAACTGTCCATGTCAAAGCCCGTCAACCTGCTTACATCTTTCGAGTTCAACTTTTCGGCAGCCAACAACAGCGTAAACACACAAAACACCTCCAGTCTCGGTTCCGAAATAAACATAGGATTTTCACACAGCAACCTGTTAAAGGGAGCTGAAATATTCTCAACAAACATAAAGGCCGCCGCAGAGGTTAGAAGCGACATATTCAAAAACTACGACAAGCTCGACAAATGGAACATGTTCAACGCCTTCGAACTCGGTTTCGACATGGGCATAGAACTTCCCCGCTTTCTGATACCTTTCAGCACCCATTTCTATTCAATGAGATTCAGACCTCATACGTCAATCAAACTCGCCTACAACACACAGAAGAGAACATATTATGACAGAAACATATCCACCGTAAACTATGAATACACATGGAGGACAAAACCTACAAACAATTTTTCTTTCATACCTCTGGAAGTTAACTTCGTTGACATAGAAATAACCGATGACAATTACAAAAACATGCTTTCAAGCCTCGACAAGAGAATCCAATACCAGATGACCGACCATATGGTGATGGCGGCAAGGTTCGGATTCATCTATAACGGACAAAACGTAGGCAGCAAGCAGGACTTCACATATCTGCGAGCCAATCTGGAATCAGCAGGCAACCTTCTGTTTCTGATAAGCAACCTGAGCAAACAGCAGAAAAACGATCACAACGAATACGAATTCATCTCCGTTCCCTATTCACAATACATACGCACCGACTTCGACCTTGTACACTACATGTATCTTGACAAGAAGGACGTACTGGTCGCACGCGTCTTCGGCGGAATGGGATACTTCTACGGCAATTCCAAAAGTCTGCCCTACGAAAAGAGCTTCTTCGGAGGCGGAGCGAACAACAACAGGGCATGGCAGCTCAGAGAGCTGGGACCGGGAAGCTCCAAGCCTTACGGACAGCTGCAATACGACAGGGCAGGTGACATAGCTCTCGGATTCAACCTTGAATACCGTTTCCCGATAGGAGGAGTTTTTGAAGGTGCGGCATTCATAGACGCGGGCAACATATGGACCCTGAGCGAGCAAAAAGGTCTGGAGGGCGGTCAGTTCAAATTCAACAAATTCTACAAGGAAATAGCCGTGGGAGGAGGATTGGGTCTGAGGATAAACATAGAATTTCTGATAATCCGTTTCGACCTTGCAATGAAACTGAGAGACCCTTCCCAGGAGGAAGGAAGCCGTTGGGTGATAAGACACGCAACATCCAAAGACCTGCAACTGCAGTTCGGAATAGGATATCCTTTCTAAAACGACACACAGACGGAAAAGGAAAAAACGTTTCCAAAATTTGGTCGGTATGCAAAAAACTTTTTACCTTTGCAAAACGAAAAAATCACGGTGTTTGTAGTTCAGTTGGTTAGAATATCAGATTGTGGTTCTGAGGGTCGTGGGTTCGAGTCCCACCAGGCACCCATGAGAGAAAGAGTCCTTCGTTCGGAGGACTCTTTTTTTGTACTTACGCTTTTTTTGCGTTACTTTGCATCCGGCGAATCAAAATGCAAGACCCGATGGATTTGAAACTGTTGAAGAAACAAACAAGAAAACAGATAAGGGAACAAAAAAAACTCTTCCCTCAGGAAGAAAAAACAAAACAATCCTCACAAATATTCTCCGCAATAGAACAATCGGACATGTTCCGCAAGGCAAAGGTCATATTGTTGTACTGGTCCATGGATGACGAGGTGGACACCCACGAATTCATCCTTAAATGGTACGGAAACAAGACCATACTTCTGCCCTGCGTTTCGGGCGATGACCTTATACTGAGGCGTTTCGAAGGCATGCAGAGCATGAAGGAAGGAGAACAGTTCTCCATACTGGAACCGACGGGAGCGGTTTTCGATGATTATTCCGCAATAGAACTGATGATTATACCCGGAATGGCATTCGACAGAGAGAAAAACAGACTCGGAAGAGGCAGAGGATTCTATGACAGACTGCTTTCGGTGAACCGATGCACCAAAATAGGTATATGTTTCGATTTCCAACTGTTGGACAAGGTGCCTGTGGAGGACTTCGACGTGAAAATGGATTATGTCTTCTCATATAACACGCTTATAGGCAATGAGTAAATCGAGACTGTTTCTTGTTGCCTGCTTCTCCGGGGTGCTTCTGTCACTGGCATGGCTGGAACTGAACTTCGCACCATTGATGCTGATTGCGTTCGTACCACTTTTGTGGATGGAGAACATCATAGCGGAGAATAAAATCGGCGGAGGCTTCTCCAAAACGGCCGTTTTCCGTTATTCCTATCCCGCCTTCCTTATCTGGAACGCCACCACAATATATTGGATAGCCTATGCAACTCCCTTTGCACTTGTCCTTCCGTTCTTTCAGGCCGCACTGATGTCGCTGGCCTTGCAGTTGGCACACTGGACCAGAAAGGCATTCAACGCCAAGGGCGTGGCGGGAAACCTTTTTTTTGTCGTCTTCTTCCTTGCCCTTGAATATGTGGAACTGCACTGGGACCTCAACTTCCCGTGGCTTAACCTGGGCAACAGCTTTGCAAAATACCCTGTCCTTGTACAATGGTACGAATACACCGGAGTGGGCGGCGGAAGCCTTTGGATAATGCTTTGCAACATAGCATTCCTGTACCTGCTCCAACAGAACTTGAAAAGAGAAAAACGGATTCAGAAAAGAAAAAATTCTTTTCTGAACACATTTTTCTGTCTTTTGATTCCGATTTTGCCCGTCTGCCTGTCCGTCGTTCTTTTCGTTTCTTTCAAACAGCAGAAGGCGGAGCCTTCGGAGGTTGTCGTCATACAACCCAACCTCGACCCTTACGGCAGCCAGTACGATTTGAGTCCCAAAGACGTATGTGACATAATAACGGACCTTGCCGACAGCAAAGCGGGAAAGAATACGGACTATATACTTTGTCCCGAAAGCTGTCTTCAGGATTACGCCTGGGAGGAAAGAATAGAACGGAGTCCGAGCGTCGCCCATCTTAGACAATACTCTAACAAATACCCCAAGGCCGAGATAATAGCGGGCATGTCCTCAAGGAGGATGCTTTCGGCGGGACAAAAGACAAGTGCGGCAAGAGAATATCCCTACATGAAAGGCATGTATTACGAGAACTGCAACATAGCAATCAAGATAGACCGGGACAGTATCATGCCCGAGAGCCAGATAAGACACAAGAGCGTACTGACACCGGGAGTTGAGAAGATGCCCTTCAAACAGTATCTCGGCTTTATGGAGAGATTTGCGCTGGATTTGGGCGGAACGGTCGGCAGTCTCGGCGTTGACGAAGGTTTTGTCGTATTCACCGGCCGCGACAAGCCCAAGGTGGCCACGGCAATATGCTATGAGTCGGTTGACGGGCAATACATAGCGGACTTGACCAAAGAGGGAGCGGAACTGTTGTTCATAATAACCAACGACGGTTGGTGGAAGGACTCGCCGGGACACCGTCAGCATGCGGCCTTTGCAAGACTGAGGGCGATAGAGAACAGACGCTATGTGGCAAGAAGCGCCAATACGGGCATATCCTGCTTTATCGATCCGAGGGGAAAGGTTCTGCAACATACCTCCTATTGGACACGCGAGGCAATCAGCCAGAAGCTTGTACCGCAAAAGCGTATTACGTTCTACACCCGTTACGGCGACTATATATACAGACTATCGGCCGTGACGGCATTGATGAGCCTTATGCTCGGCTTTGTAGTTGACAGACTGAGAAGGGCGGACAGATTGAAAACAATAAAAAACCATAGATAATGTTCAGAAAAGTACCACACACATACGTTATAATTTTTTCGTTGATAGTGTTTGCGGCGGTTGCGACATGGTTCGTACCCGCGGGAGTCTTCGAAAGGGCCGAGGTAGTCACCGAATCGGGCAAGACGGTCAACCAGATAGTTCCCGGTTCGTTCCACTCTGTCGAACAGTCTCCCCAGACATGGCAGATAATGTCGGCATTCTTCAAGGGGTTTCAGAAAGCACCCGCCATCATAGCCTTCCTGCTTATTCTCGGAGGGGCGTTCTGGATACTGAACGAAACGAAGGCGATAGACATGGGGGTACAGTCCTTTCTGAAAAAGTCTTCCTCGCTGGAAAAATACGGACTATTCAGGTTCATAGGTGTGAACAACCTGATTATCATAGTAATCATGACCATGTTTTCCTTGTTCGGAGCCATTTTCGGCATGAGTGAGGAAACCATAGCCTTTGTGGCCATCTTCGTTCCTTTGGCAATATCCATGGGATACGACTCCATAACGGGCGTATGCCTGTGTTTCCTCGCTGCGGGGCTCGGTTTTGCGGGCTGCGTACTCAATCCGTTCACCCTCGGCATAGCTCAGGACATAGCAGGTGTGAAAATGTTCTCGGGAATAGAGTACAGAATCGTGGTATGGTTCATAATAACGTTCATCGGCATAGCATTTGTGCTGATGTATGCAAACAGAATAAAAAAGAATCCGAAAAAATCCATAATGTACAATGAGGACGAATACTGGAGGAGAAACAGCGAGTCGGCATACACCCTCAAGGCCGTGAAGGCATCGGTGACCTGTTGGGCGGCTTATCTTGCGGCGCTTGCGGTTCAGATTGCCTTCTGCATATGCACAAAGCATCCGGCGCTTGTAACGACGACTGTCCTGTTCGGAATCATATCCTTTTTCATGATACGCAAGTCCATGCAGATGTTTTCGCTTTCGCTGTTGATTTTCACCATAGTTTATCTTGTTGTTGGCGTCATGGTGTTCGAATGGGGCTTTGAACAGATAGCGGCATTGTTTTTCGGCATGGCTGTAATTACCGGTATGGCCTTGGGCAAATCGGCAAGCGATATAGCCAAACTGTTCATTGCGGGAGCCAAAGACATGCTTTCAGCCGCACTGGTTGTGGGACTGGCCTCCGGAATCATCATAATATTGGAAGATGGCAAGATAATAGACACATTTCTCAATTCTTTGGCGGGGGCCATTTCAGGAAGCGGCCGGATAGGAGCCTTGAGCATAATGTACGGATTCCAGTCGGTATTGAACGCAATCATCACTTCTGGCACCGCAAAGGCCGCAATGCTAATGCCCATGTTTGCAGAGATAGCCAACATGACGGGCATATCGTTGCAGGCAGCGGTGACGGCCTTTCACATAGGGGACGGATTCACCAACCTTATAACCCCTACCTCGGGAGTATTGATTGCGGTATTGGGACTTGCCAGAATACCTTATGCAAAATGGGTAAGGTTTTCGTGGAAGTTTCTTTTGGCTATGGTCATACTCGGCTGGTTGCTGCTGATACCTACGGTGACGATGAATCTTCCCGATTTTTAGGAATGTATTTACGGTTTCGCGGCCCGACTGATGACTTTCACAGGGTTGTTGGCACAATACGCGCAAGGCGAAAAGTCTCGGGAAAAAAGTAATAAGTCGTCAGGGGAATTTGAAAAGTCAATAGGAAAAAATAATAAGTCAAGAGATCAACACGCAAAAAGTCTGACTTTTTAGGGCGAAAAGTCCGACTTTTTGAGGTGAATGATGACGTTTTACAACTTTCTTCTCTTGAATAAATACGACGACATGGCTTTATTCCGTAA
>DXGG01000126.1 GCA_019114015.1 Candidatus Onthomorpha intestinigallinarum
GGAAGTCATTCAGCATTCCATGATGACCAAGAGCATAGAAAGGGCGCAACGCAAGGTCGAAGAAAACAATTACGGAATAAGAAAGAGACTTCTGGAATACGATGACGTGATGAACAACCAGAGAACCGTCATTTATACCAAGCGTCGCAACGCTCTGTATGGAGACAAGCTGGCAATAGATATTTCAAATATGATTTACGACACCTTGAGCGTGCTTGTATCCGATTACAGGAGCGATTACGAGGGACTTTCTCTGGAATTCATAAAGATATGCGGCTATGAGTGCCCGATAGATGAGGCAACCTTCAACCGCAACAGGGCAAAGGATAATGTGGAATTGTTGTATCAGAGCGTTTATCCTCACTATAAGGAAAGGATGGCCAACCTTTCGCGTCTTGCCTTCCCGTTTGTGAAAAACATATACGAGGCAAAGAGTTACAGATACGAGAACATAGCCTTTCCGATTACGGACGGAAAAAAGACGATAACGGCAATAGCTCCAATAGAGAAGTCCTACACGACCGAGGGTAAGGAAATTGCATTGTCGATAGAGAAAAGCATCACTCTACAGATAATAGACAACGCATGGAAGGAACACCTTAGGGAGCTGGACGACTTGAAACAGTCCGTACAAAACGCTTCGTATGAACAGAAAGACCCGTTGCTGATATACAAGTTCGAGTCGTTTTCGTTGTTTGAAAAGATGCTTACATCCATAAACAAGGATATCACCTCCTTCTTGTGCAGGGCCGCACTGCCTATTGCGGAACAGCAGCAGGTGAGGGATACGGAGCTGCCAAAGTCGGACAACAGCAGGATAAAGACTTCGAGACAGGAAGAACAACCAAGGGCCAACAATCCGTCTGAGCCTCAGAAAATACAGCCTGTACATGTGGAGAAAAAGATAGGAAGAAACGAGCCTTGTCCTTGCGGAAGCGGCAAGAAGTATAAAAATTGTCACGGTAAGAATTTGTAAAATAGGATGTTTTCTTGCAGAATGAAAAAAAAATCGTACCTTTGCAAACTCTTGCTGAAAAGAGAGAATATTAGTTAATAACGAAAAATAAAAATTGTTACTTATGGTAAAACAGTATGAAACCGTTTTCATTGCAACTCCCGTTTTATCTGATGACCAGATAAAGGAAACGGTTAAGAAGTATCAGACTTTATTGGCTGACAACGGTGCCGAAATAGTTTTTGAGCACGATTGGGGAATGCGCAAGCTGGCTTATCCTATCCAGAAGAAAACGACGGGTTATTATTACCTTATAGAATTCAGGGCGGAGGGCAGTGTGATAGCCCAATTGGAGACTGCGTACAAAAGAGATGAAAGACTGCTTAGATTCCTGACCGTTTCGCTGGACAGGCATGCGATTGCTTACAACGAAAAGAAAAGAGCCAACGGCTTGAAGAGTCAACAGAAAGCATTGGAAGAAAGTAAAGCGGAATAACCTTAAAACTTGAAAGAAAATGGCAAACGAAACAGAAATAAAGTATTTGACACCGATAGCGGTGGAAACGCAAAGGAAAAAATATTGTCGCTTCAAGAAGAGCGGAATCAAGTATATAGATTACAAGGATGCTGATTTCCTTTTGAAATTCGTTAATGAACAGGGAAAGATATTGCCAAGACGTATCACTGGAACATCGAACAAATATCAAAAGAAGGTGTCTCAGGCTGTCAAAAGGGCAAGACATTTGGCGTTGATGCCTTATGTAGCTGACTTATTAAAATAATAAAGGAGATTGGAGCAATGGAAGTTATATTGAAACAGGACGTAAATAAATTGGGTTACAAGGATGAAATAGTTAAGGTTAAGGACGGTTATGCAAACAACTATCTTATACCTCAGGGCTATGCAGTCATGGCAACCGCATCCAACAGGAAGATATTGGCTGAAAACCTTAAGCAAAGAGCTTTTAAGGAAGCCAAAATCAAACAGGAAGCAGAAACTTATGCAGCTTCCTTGGCCAAGATAGAAGGCTTGAGAATAGGAGCTAAGGCAAGTGAGACCGGCAAGATATTCGGTTCTGTCAACACCATTCAGATAGCTGACGCGATAAAGGCTCAGTTCGACATAGACGTTGACAGAAAGAAAATATCCATAGTCGGCGATGCCATAAAGGAAATAGGAACACACAAGGTGATAGTGTCGGTTTACAAGGACATAAAGCCTGAAATCACGTTTGAAGTGTTTGCAGAGTAAATCCTATTCTTGTTAAGGATAGATATTTCAAAGGGTAAATTCATCACTATGGGTTTACCCTTTTTTGTTTTTATAAATCGTTGACTCATGTTGTCCAAAAATCAAATCAAGGCGTTGACAAGGTACAGACAGGACAAGTACCGTAAGGAAGACAATGTGTTTGTGGTGGAGGGATGCAAGCTTGCGCAGGAGGTTTTGCAGTCCGGATTAGAGGTAGAGGCAGTATATGCCACAAGGTCATGGATTGGGCGGAATTCTTTTGAGCAGTGGGCTTTGACGGAATCAAATTCCATGAAAACGGATTCAGAAAAGAAAAAAACGGAATCAAGATTCGATTTTACGGATTCAAAAAAGAGATTTTTGCCGTCTTTGGTTGAGGTAACACAGGAGGAATTGGAACGGATTTCACTGCTTTCCACCCCCAACGATGTTTATTGTCTTGTGCGCAGACCGGAAAGGGTTCCGGATTATAGGCATGACGGTCTTACGCTTGTTCTTGACGGCATAAGGGATCCGGGAAACCTCGGGACGATTATCCGTCTGGCAGACTGGTTTGCAATAGACAGGGTGATATGTTCTAAGGATTGTGTCGACATGTACAACCCCAAGACGGTGCAGTCCACAATGGGTTCTCTGTTCAGGGTTGAGGTGTTTTATTGTGACTTGGAAGATTTTTTCAAGAGGCTGCCTTCAGGTCTTGATGTCTATGGTTCGTTGGTTGAGGAAGGGGATTCGGTTTACGGGCAGCGGCTTTCGGATAATGCCGTTCTTGTCATAGGGAGCGAATCCCACGGCATAAGCGAGCGTGTCCGCAAATACATAAACCGCAGCTTGAACATACCTTGCTTTAAGCATGGCAACCGTCCTGAAAGTCTCAATGCCGCAATGGCATGTGCCGTTCTGTTGTCGGAATTCAGGCGGAATGGTTAATAATTCATAAATATGAATTGCGGGATAATCAATTTTTATGCAATAAGTGAAAAAATACATACCTTTGCATGGTAAATTGTTGAACTTAATATTGAAGAAATGGAAGATTACAGTTTGTACTATGCTTATGGTTGGTGTATTGCATTTGTGGTTTGTGGAATTTTGAGTTGTTTTTTTTCGAAAATCACGGTTAGAACCGAGAAAAACAAGGGCGCATTGACTCGTGAAAAAACAGAAATACAGGTTGCGAAAAGCGGAAAACGGTTGAAAATCATTACCGGAGTCCTTTTGTTTTATATTGCTCTCGATTTGAGTGTTACCATCTTTGGAACGGATTTGATAAAAGAGTACAGGGACTTGTTGGTATTTCCGATTCTGGTTGGTATAGGCTGTTTACTTGTGCGCTACAGGGCATTTGTATATTTCTACAGCAAGGAACTCGCCGTCAGGAATTGATATTATTAAGCTGCAATCAGAACAGTTTTGATTGTTCGGTGCAGTCGAGCGATTTGCGATGCAGAGAGGCAAGTCCGAAAATACGGATTGCCTCTCTGTATTGTTTTGAAGGCTATTCCATAACAGTATTGAGGATAGACTTCATGCATCTTAGGCATTTGCAAATGTTTTTACAGCTTACTCCACTTTACTTACACAGATGAAAGATTTGTTTTTGAAAATCATACTGTTTTGTACTGCGTTGTTAAGGAGTCAATACCCGGGTTTGAACAATGAATGAGTGGCTTGTAATCCTAAGGTGTTATATTCTGTATAATTAAAAACTTATACAATAAGTCATTAATGGCAATAACATCTTTGATAATAATAGCTTTTCCTGTTTTAACGTTCCGTATTTATGCTTTTTTTCTGCATTCTTGTAATGCTCTTTCCGACGTATTTTCCCTTGTTAAAGAAAAATGTGGTATCTCCATGTTTGTATGTTGAATCGATGGATATGTTTTCACCGCTGCCTCCCATTACTGAGGTGAACTCGCTTATGGAAATATATTCCTCCAATTGCCGTTTCTTGTAGTTATCTACAAGAGCAAATGTCATTGCAACGACAAAAGCGGTAGTTGAAATAATACCTAAGATTCCGAAAAGCGAAATTTGAAACTTTCTTTTCATCATAATATTCTATGTTTTCTATTTCTGCATTGAGAATTTAAATGCAGTCTTGTTATTTAAATATCTTTTTATCTTGAAATCATTTTGCAGAAAATATCTTTTGCTTGTTTCCGAAAATGTAAATATTCTTCTTAGTTCATCCTTCTGTTGAGTTATCCACGGATATTTGCGTCATTGGTGCATAAGAGATTCAAAAAACCTTATCATATTTTTTGAACGAACACACCGTCACATCCGGAGTCGGATTTATTGCATACTCTTAATTTGTTGTCAACGATAGATAATTCCGTATTTCTAATAGGGATAAACATCAAAATCTTTGAAATTAATATGCTATAATTTTTTGTAATTTGTAATATTGTAACGTAGTATATAATTGGTTTATTATACTATATTATTTTTTTTAACTGATTTTCGGCGAATTAAAAAAGCCTTAGTTGCTCGGTGCAGTTGAACGATTTGCGATGCAGAGAGGTAAGTCCGAAAATACGGATTGCCTCTCGGTGTTGTTTTGTAGGGTATCCCATATTCCTGTTCCAGCAGTATTGAGGATGGGATTCGTGCGCCTTTAGCATGAAGTCATCCCTGTAAGTCTTGGCAAGTATGGATGCGGCCGCAATGCTCTGAAAACGGGCATCGCCTTTGACCATACATTTGAAACTTATATCCAAATCGGTGCGGAATCTGTTGCCGTCAATCAGCAAAAGGTCGGGTTTTATCCGCAGTTTCCTTACGGCATTGCTCATGGCAAGGAACGAAGCGTTGAGGATGTTTATCCTGTCTATTGTTTCATTGTCCACAAACGCCACGGCAAAGGCTAAGGCATTCTCTTCTATGATTGGACGCAGCATGCGGCGTTTTCTGTCGCTCATCTGCTTTGAGTCGTTCAGCTGTTCGCAACAGAAATCGCGTGGAAAAACAACTGCGGCTGCAACGACCGGACCGGCCAAACAGCCTCGTCCCGCCTCGTCGCAGCCGCATTCCACTATATCTTCCCTTTCAGAATGGAATCTTTCCAACAAAATCTTATCCGGCTATGTTGTTCAACAGACTTTCGAACAGAACCAATCCGTCCGTATTTCCCAATTCCTCGTCGGAACAACGCTCAGGATGCGGCATCATGCCGAAAACGTTCTTTGTCTTGTTGGTTATTCCGGCTATGTTTTCAAGACTGCCGTTCGGATTGAACTCTTCGGCAATCTTTCCTTCGCCGTTGCAATAACGGAACAATACCTGCTCGTTGTCGTTCAGGCGTTTCAACGTGTCTTCATCCGTAAAGAAACGACCCTCTCCGTGTGCTATGGGAATTTTTAGCGCTTTGCCTATAACGGCTTGTCGGGTGAATACGTTGGAATTTGTTTGTGCCGTTATGTATTGGTTTTTGCATACGAACTTTTGGCATGCGTTCGCAAGCAATGCACCTTCGAGCAATCCCGACTCGCAAAGTGTCTGAAAGCCGTTGCAGACTCCGAGAACGTAACCGCCTTTATCGGCAAA
>DXGG01000127.1 GCA_019114015.1 Candidatus Onthomorpha intestinigallinarum
TTCTTTTGCTTCATTCCAATTTCCGTTGTCATACAACAAGCGCCCGCAACATGTCTGATTTGATGGATATTTCACATTATGGCCAAGTTTTTCAAGCAATTTTATAAGATTGGAAGCCGTCTTGGGCGTAAACTGATCAACACAGCAAGGGACAAAAACTATCAAATCCATTTCAAATCCTATTTTATACTCCGCAAAAATACAAAAAATAACTATCGAAAATGATATGGGGAAACTGACGAATCAAGACATAATTAAACAGAAAACCGTTTTGATTCTTACTTCATTCAAACAAAAAGTACAGTCTCTACGGTTCGTAGATATTGTTCCGTATAATTATTGTCAATGTCTCTTATATAAAAATCCCTGACAATAATCTGACTTTGAGAATGTGCAAATACACTTATGATTCTTTCCAATGGTTTATCATAACAAGTATAAATATTTATTCTTTCTATTGCATACAAAGAATAAACCGATAAACAATCCGACAACAAACCGTTTTGTTCAGGTGGTAAGATACATATTATCCGTGCATCATCCGTACAAACCTTTGATACACAAAATGCAAATTCTTCAAAAGACAATGTAGAGGTATGGCGTGCCAGATTACGTTTGCAATAAGGGGAATTAAGACTGTTGACAAAGAAAGGAGGATTACTGACTATATAATCATATTTATGGCAATTGTCTTTATTTGTGGCGAAATCCTGAAAACTTATATTCAAAGCAGTCAAACGATCATTCCACTTACTCAAATTGAAGTTCTCAGAGGCCTGACGTACGGAATTAAAATCCAAATCAATAGCAGTAATTGCAGCAGAAGAAAAACGTTGAGCCATAACAAGACTTATAATACCACATCCAGTGCCGACATCCAATATATTTTTGGGATTGGCTTCAGGTGCAAGAGTTGCGAGCAAAATAGAATCCGTACCGACCTTCATTGTCGATGCAGAATGATTCAAAGAAAACTGTTTACATCTAAAATCCATAAGCATACTTGAAAAAAAGAGCTGCCTTTTTAATGGGCAGCTCCTGTTTTTCATATTTTATACCATCTAATTTCTAATAGGTATCTTTTATTCTTCGTGAAGCGGCATACATTATACGCAAAGCACCAACTTTTCTAAGCTCTTGTTTTACATCTGTAACATCTCCCATCTTCACTTCCTTGCTACATTTAATAGTAGTCGTCAAGAAAGGCTTGTCTGCCTCATCTCTCGCGGCCCTTTCTGCCTCTATAAATGAAGCTATGTCCGATATCTCACCCAACTGATCGTTCAATTGGATACGTGTTGCCGAACCGAATTTGCGTTCATCTATAGGACTTCCTATATATATGTAACTAACTAAAGATTTCTTCTCCAACTTCTGTATCTCAGAAGCCTGAGGTACTTCTATATGCACCAACAGATTACTTTCCCTCATTGTGGTGATGACCATGAAGAAGAACAACAGCATGAATATTATATCGGACATTGAACCCATATTCAATTCCGGTGCACTGCCAGAACCTTTTTGTTTAAACTTTGCCATTATTTTGTTCCTCCTACATTTTTAGGTTCCGCTTCTGAAATAGCAGTAGGTATAGCCTTATCTATAGCCTCTCTTTGTTCAGAATTACAATCTACATAAGCCTTGGCAAACTTTGCCCTTGACAATTCGTCTTTCAATTCATTTATCGCTGCCGTAAGCTCATTTTGAACCATTAGATACATTTCATAGGAAGTTCCACGGTCGTTTTGCAATGAAATAACTCCTTTTGAAACATCAACGGTTCCCAACAAAGGAATGTCAGTCTTTTCTTTTTCCGGCAGATTAGGCAAATTGTTAGGGTTTGAGAGAAATTCTTTAGCTCTTTCCTTAAGCATATTAATATCACCTATCTCATTGTTGAAAAGAAGTTGATCTTCTTTGTTCACCAAAACCACAAAAGTATTTCTTCTATGAATATCTGGCGGCTTAACGTTCGGATCCGATGGCGGCGGCAAACGTCTCTGTATACCCATATCCGTATTGATTGATGAAGTCAACAAGAAAAAGGTCAACAACAAAAACGATATGTCGGACATCGAAGCACTGTTAAGAGCCGGTAATTTTTTCTTCGCTCTTTTTGCCATAACCTATTTTATTTTTTTAGATATTTCAGCATACAATGCCGACAATATAACTCCAGCAAATAATATGTAAACAACATACATGCACGCACCTATCAACCTGGAATTAGAGTAATCCGAACCTGTCTTTTCGAATAGCTCTTTAGGAATATCAGTACCTGAAGACAATGCATAAGACACTATAAATACTACTATTAAAGCTCCTAATCCAACCAATATCCCCAATTGTTTCTTAGGATCATACATAAGTCCTTTCACTATCTGTGCAATAGCAAAGAATAAAGCGACCAACAAACTGGCACCAAAAAGAATTATGACACTCCAATAGGCTATATTCCATACGGCCATAGCAGTAGACTGTCCTTCTATAGGCATTGATTTATCAAACTTGATAGCATAAACAACCGCACATACAGAAGCCACAACACCCCATATTATCGCTACTATCCAATATATTTTTCTAAAATCTCTTTTCATATTTCCTCCTTGGTTTTTAAGTAATTACTACACACATCCTTGCAAACAGCAAAGACTATATTTCTCTCTAAAAGAGAATAAATATTACTTCTTCAAGTTTTTAACCAAGATATCCATGAAAGTGATTGAAGAATCTTCCATAGTTGCAACTAAACCTTCTATCTTAGACAACAAATAGTTATAACATATCTGTAATGCCAAAGCCGTTATCAAACCGAAGACCGTAGTCAACAAGGCAACCTTCATACCCCCGGCAACGACAGTAGGAGATATATCACCCGCCTTTTCAATGTCATCAAATGCCTGAACCATTCCGACAACTGTTCCCAAGAATCCGAAAGATGGTGCAAGAGCTATAAACAATGAGATCCATACCATATTGCTTTCCAATCTTGCCATCTGAACTCCACCATAAGAGGTCAACGATTTTTCTACATCCTCCAAACCATTGTTAACCCTGTCCAAACCTTGATAAAATATAGAAGCGACAGGTCCTCTAGTGTTACGGCATACATCCTTTGCACCTTCTATATCACCTGCAATAACACGCTCCTCTATTTTTTTCAAAAGTTTATCTGCATTTGTTGTCGCCAAATTTAGATAAAGGATACGCTCAATAACCAACGCCAATCCCAATATCAAACATATTAATATCGGGGTCATCCAACCAACTCCACCTTCTATGTATTTAGTTTTCAATGCTTGGTGGAATGATTGTTCCTCAGCTGGTGCAGGAGTTGTTGTCTCTGCCACTGCAGGTTCTGCTGTGACAGCAGTTTCTGTTGACGAAACCGTAGCAGTTTCACTTTCCGCGTCCTTTGCAGCATTCGCAAAAGCCACATTCGACAAACCTAAAGTCAATATCATTACTATTGACAAATAAGCACATACTTTTTTCATAGCGTTTTTAATTGTGTTGTTAATTATTTATTTCATTTTGAAAGTTGCAAATTTACAATGATATTTTTAAAATACAATTCCATAAGCGAAAAAAAATGCAATTAACTTCACTTTTCCTCTTCCATGCTTTCATTTGCATCCTTTGAAACCGTAACTAAAATCTTGTCTATTCTCAATGAATCCAAATCAACTATCTCAAACGTAAATATATTCCACTTTATCACGTCCCCTATCTTAGGAATCGTCCCGGTAATATCCAATATCAATCCACTAATCGTATTAAAATTGTTACTTTGATACAATTCCTCCAAATCGAAATGACTCAAAAAATCGTAAAAAGAATATTGCCCTCCAACTAAATAACTACCATCATTCCTCATTACAAATTCGTCCTCATCATCCTCCGTTTCCAACTCCGAAGCATTTCCTACCAAAGACTCAAGTATATCATTCATAGTTACAATACCTTCCACAACTCCAAATTCATCTATTATAAGAGCATAATGTATCTTATTTTCCTTAAATGTCTCCAAAGCATCGTAAACACTAACACTTTCATGCAGATATTGAGGTTCTCGCATTATCTCCCTAACAGTCGTATCGGGACTCATCTTACTGAACAAGTCCTTCAAATATACCACACCAACTATTTTATCCAAACTCTTTGAAGCAACTGGATATATATAATGAACATGCTGAGCCAACTTTTCTTTCACACAATCCAAACCATCATCAACATCAAGCCATTCAAACTCTGTTCTGTGTGTCATCAATGATGATACATCTCTATCTCCCAACGAAAACACTCTGTCAACAATATCATGTTCAACTTCTTGTATTTCTCCCAACTCAGCACTGTCATTTATAATTCCTTTAATTTCTTCCTCCGTGGCTACATTATTTTTCTTTTTAATTCCAAATATAGCCATAAGTGTATTAGTTGATATAGTAAGCAACCATACAAAAGGATAAAACAACCTGGTCAAAAAGTTCATCGGGCCAACAATAATTTTCGCTATCCTTTCAGGAGTATTTAATCCTATCTTTTTGGGGAACAATTCCCCAAGTACCAATGTCACATAAGTTATGGCAATAACTATTATTATGCGGGCCAAAACGTTGGACAATGATAAATCGATTCCCAATGAACTTATAAATTGTCCAAACGGACCTATCAAACTTTCTCCGGAATAGATACCTGTTATAAGCCCAACCGCTGTAATAGCTATCTGAACTGTGGATAAAAAATTATCCGGATTTCCTATGACCTTAATAACTCTTTTGGCAGATTTATTGCCCCTTTTCGATTCAACATCCAATTTGGATTTTCTGGCTGAGGTTATGGAAATTTCAGACATTGAGAATAACCCGTTAACGAGTATCAATATAAGTATTACTATAAGTTCCATCTATTATTTTTGTCTATAAACAGATTTTATCAGATATAATTTCTTTTTCCAATTCTTTGTCGGATGCGTTTTTCTTTATGAACAAAGAAAATATCAACATGAACAAACCTATAGTAATCGCCGCATCAGAAAAATTGAATATGGCATTAAAAAACTCTATATGCATCCCTCCAAAGACAGGCCAGGATTGTGGCAATACCGTATCAATCAATGGGAAATAAAACATGTCTACAACCTTTCCCAAACCGAATGAAGCATATCCTCCTTCAGAGGGTAAAAACTCCGCAACTGAAAAATAAGTACTTTCTGAAAAAACAAGTCCGTAAAAAAGAGAATCTATTACATTGCCTACCGCTCCCGCAAATATCAAAGTAAAGCTATAAACAACCAACTTCCTCTCTTTACGCCTTATTATATTTACCAAATACAAAAATACAAATACGGAAAGCACTACTCTAAACACAGTAAGCAATATTTTGCCCACATCACCTCCAAAAGCCATGCCAAAAGCCATACCTTCATTTTCTATGAAATGAAGACGACACCAATCCCCAAGTAAATTATACTCCTGACCTAATGTAAAATTCATTTTTATCCATATCTTGAGAACTTGATCCACAAGCAAGATAAAAAATATCAACAACAAAGGCTTCTTCATCAATATCACCTTTTGTTTTGTTTCAATTTAGCCTCAAGACTAAGTGTCGCATGAGGTACTATACGCAACCTTTCCTTTGGTATAAGTTTACCCGTTACCCGACAAATTCCATACGTTTTGTTCTCTATTCTTACCAATGCCGCTTCTAGATCCTTGATAAACTTCTGCTGACGAGCAGCCATATTGGCATTGTCCTCCTTACTGCTGACACTGCTTCCTTCTTCCAATATCTTAAAAGTGGGCGCGGTATCACTGGCATCATTGGCATCATTGGCAAAAGCCTCCGTCAACATTGCCAAATTCTCTTTTGCCTTTGCCAATTTCTCCAGAATGATTTCCTTAAATTCCTGCAACTCTTCGTCAGAATAACGACTCCGTTTATTTTCGTCCATATCAATAATATATAATGACCGAAACCTATTAAAATATACTTAAATGAAAATTATCTCTTCTTCCTTTGCAGAAATAACTTCGTCAATTTTCTTTATGCATTTATCCGTAATATCCTGTAAACTTTTTTCCGAAGTTTTTACTTCATCTTCAGGAACTCCTCCGTCTTTCAACTTTTTTACTTTTTCAAGTATGTTACGGCGAATGTTTCTGACACCGACCTTTGCATTCTCTCCATCTGCCTTGGCTTTTTTACACAATTCCTTTCTTCTCTCTTCCGTAAGAGGAGGTAATACAATCCTGACAACATCCGCTTCCAATTTAGGTTGAAAACCCAAATTAGCGGCCTGTATTGCCTTGTCAATAGAATGCAATACAGATTTATCCCACGGTTGTATAACTATTTGCTTTGCATCGGGAGTACTAATGTTACCCAGATTTTCTATCGGAGTAAGATTCCCATAATAATCCACCTTAACTCCTCCAAGCATGGCAGGAGATGCTTTCCCTGCACGTAACTTACCCAATTCTTTCTCCAAATAAGCCACGGCATCCATCATTGCCGTTTCGGCTTCACTCAATAACTTTTTCGTCTCTTCACTCATAATCAAAATCTATACTCTTATGGCCGTCCTTTCATAAGACTGCTTTTTATCTTCCAAAGTAATATCAAAATCAAAAAATATTTCATTGTCTGTTTTTAACTCAGCATTCCCTTCCAAATAATAACTGCCTCCAACCATTTGAGAAAAATCCGCCTTCCTGTCATAAACCTTTGCTTCTATGGAAATAGACGAATTCATGCCAAACAATTCGCCACTGATAATTATGTAATCATCATCGGAAGGATTTACCCGTATTGTTCCATTATGGGACTTTACACCTGATTTCGAAGGAAAAACTATATCCTCTGTCATAACCCAATTACCAACCCAATCCGAAGAAGTCAACGTTTCATTCTCAGGTTCGCAAGAAACAATAAGGATAGAACTAACAACTAAAATCAATACCTTAATTCTTTCTCTCATAATACACTATGACAACAATACTTCTGCAAAGATACACATTTGTAGTAATAACTCGCCAAAAAAACATCTTTTTTTCCTTTATTTGGCAAGAAATGAGTAATTTTGAACCCCGAAAACTATTAAATATGATACGAAAACAAATTCCAAACGGCGTAACACTCTGCAATTTGTTGTGTGGCATATTGTCTATATACACTTTGTATAATTGCGAGAAAGGCATATTATTGGCCCCGTTGTTTATACTGTTGGGAACTGTTTTTGATTTTTTCGATGGATTGGTGGCAAGACTGTTGAAAGTCTCATCTACAATAGGAAAGGAATTGGATTCTCTTGCCGATATAGTAAGTTTTGGAATTGCGCCTTCGCTTATAGTCGTTTCCATTCTTCAATCTCAAAGCCAAAACAGCGGAATCATAACATTTCTTCCTTTGGTTATGGCCTTAATGTCCGCTTACAGATTGGCAAAATTTAATCTGGATGAAAGACAAATTGAAAACTTCATAGGGCTTCCGACTCCCGCCAATGCCTTATTATGGATTTCATTACCGATAATAAACTACACGGCGAATAATAATATCACATTATGGGGACTGAATATGGAACTCCTTTATTCCAATATAAGCAGTGTATTGTCAAACCCAATGTTTCTAATTATCGGTTCTTTAGTAACATCGTTTTTACTCGTTTCAGAAATCCCTATGTTCTCTCTTAAATTCAAAAATTTGAAATGGGAAAACAATAAAGTAAGATTTGTTTTCCTTGCAATCTCATTCATTCTTATATTTCTAATCAACATTTTTGCAGTCCCGTTCATAGTCTTTTTATATATAATTATTTCTTTAACAATAAACATATTTAATAATCATGAAATTTAATGCAGAAATCAACATAATGCCTTTAAAGGCATTATTGGATCCTCAAGGAAAAGCCGTGACTTCTTCCATGCAAAACATAGGCTTGGGTGTCATTTCCAATGTCAGAATAGGCAAACATATAACATTGGAAATAGAGGCTGCCGATGAAAAAGAGGCCAACATGAAAATAGAAAAAGCGTGCAAGGAATTGTTATACAATCCAATAATGGAGAGTTATTCGTTTACGCTAAAAAAGGAATAGATTGTGCAAAAGAATCGTAATATAGATATCCGAGAATTCGATTATCCTTTACAAGACGAAAACATTGCAAAATTCCCTTTAAAAAACAGAGATGAAGCTAAACTTTTAAGATTGACCGAAGACGGCAGATTGGCCGAAAATTATTTTTATGAACTGCCTGAATTGCTTGACAATGACACTTTGTTGGTCTTAAATGACACAAAAGTTGTTTATGCACGTATTCTTTTTAAGAAAGACAGCGGTTCAACAATAGAAATATTTTGTTTGAAGCCGATGTTGCCCTCTGATATACAATTGTCGTTTGAACAAAAGAAAACATGTGAATGGAAATGTTTCATAGGAAACAATAAACGATGGAAATCTGATACTATTTCGAAAAAAGTTCTAATAGAAGACAAGGAAATCATCCTGAGTGCGGAAAGGAAAAGGAATTATGATGATTCATGGATTGTCTCTTTCAGTTGGACGGAAGATGTTACCTTCAGCGAAATTCTGGATAAAGCAGGAGAGGTACCTTTGCCTCCTTATTTGAAAAGAGATGCGTCCGAACAAGACAAAACGGACTATCAAACGGTTTATGCACATTATGAGGGTTCTGTTGCAGCTCCTACCGCAGGATTACATTTTACAAAAAAAACATTCGATGACATACACGGAAAAGGTATAGAAACTTGCTTCGTTACCCTTCATGTAGGGGCAGGTACATTCAAGCCGGTAAAAGGAAATAACGTACTTGACCATATAATGCATACTGAAAGGATATGTATAAAAAAAGACACAATAGAAAAATTGATAAGTTACAGTGACAAGAAAATAATATGTGTTGGCACTACCTCGGTTCGTACTATGGAAAGTTTATATTGGTATGGATTAAACTTGATAACAAATGCAATCTCTCATTCAGAGTACATGAACATTTCACAATGGGAACCATATAAAAATTCATCATCTTCCGTTTCAAGAAAAGATGCATTAACAGCCGTATTGGAAGCTATGAAAAAAAACAATGCAGATTGCCTGATTGGACAAACTCAACTAATGATAATTCCTTCATATAATTATAAAATTACGGATGGAATGATAACAAACTTTCATCAGCCCAAGAGTACACTGCTATTGCTTGTTGCAGCAATGATAGGAGACCAATGGAAAAAAGTTTATAACTTTGCCTTGTCACATAAATATAGATTTTTATCTTTTGGAGATGCATGTATGTTCTCAAAAAAAATAAACAAATAATATTGTAGCATTAACATGAAATATAAAAAGATTTTATTGAAGCTAAGTGGAGAATCCCTTATGGGAGAACAGGAATACGGTATAAGTCCGTATATTTTGGAACAATATGCAAAGGACATAAGGCAAGTCAAAGAAAAGGGAGTCGAAATCGCTGTTGTCATAGGCGGGGGCAACATATTCAGAGGTTTGCAGGGTGCAGCCAAAGGTATGGATAGAATACAAGGTGATTATATGGGTATGTTGGCGACCATAATAAACAGCATGGCTCTTCAGGCAGAACTGGAAAAACAAGGTATCGAGACAGAACTGTTTTCCGGTCTTGAAATAGAACCTATATGCAAAGCCAGCTCAGGAAGGAGAATCCAAGAGTCATCCAAAAATGGCAAAGTAGTAATAATAGGAGGTGGTACAGGAAATCCATTTTTCACGACGGATACGGCATCAGCATTAAGGGCGATAGAAATGCGGGCTGATATAATATTGAAAGGAACCAGAGTTGACGGTGTATATACTTCGGACCCGGAGAAGAATCCAGATGCAAAAAAATATGACATCCTAAACTATGATGAAGCCTTGACAAAAAAGCTGAAAATAATGGATCTCACTGCGTTTGCATTATGTCAGGAAAACAATATGCCAATATATGTATTTGACATGAACAAGAAAGGCAATCTATTAAAAGTTGTCAACGGAGAACCTATTGGGACAATAATTTGTGCACAAAATTATATAGAAAACGAAAATCAATAAAATAGAACAGTATGAATAAAAAAATCACAATCGTTGCATTAATAGCAGCCATGTTTGGATTGGTAACGGCTTCCTATGCTTGTACCAGTTTCTTAGTAACAAAAGGAGCCTCAAAAGATGGTTCCACAATGATTACATACGCAGCAGACTCCCATACCCTTTATGGAGAACTGTATTACAACAGGGCTGCTCAGTATCCGGCAGGAACAATGATACAGATTATTGATTGGGACAGTGGAAAACCGTTAATTAAAATCCCGCAAGTCGCAAACACATACACAACCGTCGGAAATATGAATCAATGGGGATTGACAATATCGGAAACGACATACGGAGGAAGAGGTGAATTAGTCGACACTACCGGCGGAATTGATTATGGCAGTATAATCTATTTAACATTGCAAAGAGCGAAGAATGCAAGAGAAGCCATTAAACAAATTGCCGAATTTGTTGAGACTTATGGTTACGCTTCATCCGGAGAAAGTTTCTCGATAGCGGACGAAAACGAAGTATGGATTATGGAACTGATAGGCAAAGGTGCTCCGGTTTACAATAAAAAAGGAAAGATAGACAAAAGATGGACGAAAGGTGCTGTATGGGTTGCTATGAGAGTTCCTGACGGTTATATCTGCGGACACGCAAATCAGGCAAGAATAACAACTTTTCCTTTGGAACAAAAAAAGAGTTTCAAATCAATATCATCGAAAAATATAAAGGAAATATTCCGTCCTGAAGTGGAAGTAGTTTATGCCGAGGATGTAATAACCTTTGCAAGATTAAAGAACTATTTCAACGGAGAAGATAAAGATTTTTCTTTCAGCGATACTTATGCCCCGCTTAATTTTTCAGGAGCAAGAGGTTGTGAAGCAAGAGTTTATGCGGCATTCCTAAGATGTAACAAATCAATGATAAAGTATCAAGATTATGCCATGGGATATGATTTAAAACCGGAAAGTCGCATGCCTTTATGGGTCAAACCCGATAACAAATTAAGTGTAAAGGATGTAATGGAACTTATGCGTGACCACTATGAAGGTACACCGATGGATATGTCTAAGGATTTAGGAGCAGGACCTTTTGCATGTCCTTACCGTTGGAGACCTATGGATTTTGAAGTGGACGGACAAAAATACATACACGAACGAGCTACTTCCACACAACAGACAGGTTTTTCTTTCGTTGCCCAATCGCGTTCATGGATGCCGAATCCTGCCAAAGGTATATTGTGGTTCGGTGTAGATGATACCTATTCCACTGTTTACGTTCCCATGTATTGTTCAATAAATGAAGTGCCGGAATGCTTTGCGGAGGGCAACGGAAACATGACAACTTATTCTGAAACTTCTGCTTTTTGGTTGTTCAATACGGTGTCAAACATGGCTTATTCCAGATATTCTGACATGATAAAAGACATAAGAAAAGAACAAAGCAAGCTTGAAGAAACGTTTTTGAAAGAATCAAAAGCCTTGGATGACAAGATATTGAAAACAAAAGACGAAACAGAAATAAAAAATATGATTACCGGATTTTCTAATGAAAAAGCCCAACAGACCATGAAAGCATGGAAAAGCCTAAGTCAATTCCTTCTTGTAAAATATATTGACGGTAACATTAAAAAAGAAAAGAATGGAGTATTTGAAGAAAGTCCGTATAGAAAAGGACAGTGTGTTTTTCCTGAACAACCGGAATATCCAAAACAATGGTATAAGATGATCATTAACGATAACGGTAAAACACTGAAAGTTCCAAACGAAGAATAAATTACAAATCATTATGGCAAAAAGTACGAGGATCTCGTACTTTTTGCCTTTATACATGTGTTTTATCGCGGAAAAAAAGAACGACTACATACAAATATGGGAAAAAATACGTTTACAGAAAAACATATTGTCGAACAAATGAAATTAGCAAGCAAAAAGAATCTATTCTTTTTCTCAAAACTTTTAAATCATATAAAGACCAATAAAAACAGTAAATGGACATTAATCGTCCTTTCCATATTGATAGTAGTGCTGCTTTTGATATGGCTGTTCAGACCAAAACCAAAAAATGTGGAATATCCTGTTGTTCAGACAGAGAAAGTTCAGGCCGAGGATGTTGAAATATATGGCAATTATGTCGGCAGAATCAGGGCTCAGCAATTCGTGGAAATCAGGGCGAGAGTTGAGGGTTATCTTGAACAAATGTTGTTTGAAGAAGGAACTTATATAGGGAAAGGTCAGACATTGTTCATAATAGACCCCAAACTATACAAAGCCAGGGTCGATAAAGCAAAGGCACAATTGAACAAAAACAAGGCCAATGCTGTAAAAGCGGAAAGAGATTTGGGTCGAATAAGACCTCTGTATGAACAAAACGCTGCAAGCAAACTGGATCTTGACAATGCGATCGCTTCTTATGAAAGTGCTCAAGCTGAGGTGGCAATGAGTGAAGCCGATTTGACACAGGCGGAAATGGCTTTAGGTTACACAACGGTACGCTCTCCGATTTCTGGGTATATAAGCGAGAGATATGTGGACATAGGAACACTTGTCGGTCCGGGAGGGAAATCACTTTTGGCAACCATTGTTAAGAGCGATACGGTAAGAGTTGATTTCAGCATGACGGATCTTGATTACCTTAAAAGCAAATCAAGAAACATAAACATAGGACAAAAAGACAGTACAAGGAAATGGGATCCATACATAACCATAACTCTTCCTGACAATTCGCAATATCCGTTAAAGGGTTTGGTTGATTTTGCGGATCCTCAGGTAGACCCCAAAACCGGAACATTCTCCGTAAGAGCAGAGATGCCTAACCCCGACCACATTCTTTTACCGGGACAATTCACAAAAGTAAAGCTTCTGCTTGATGTAAGGGAAGATGCGATAATGGTGCCTACCAAAGCCATAATAATTGAAAAAGGAGGTGCCTACGTATTTATCATACGTCCCGATAATGTGGCGGAGAAACGATTCATAGAAGTCGGACCTGAAGTTGGCAATAAAACCGTAGTGGAAAGAGGATTGTCTTCAAAGGAACAAATCGTAGTTGAAGGATTGCATAAATTGAGCCATGGTCAAAAAGTAACCGTAGTCAACAAAAAACAATAATCAATGAAGAGTAATTTTTTCATAGACAGACCGGTATTTTCAATAGTTCTTTCATTGCTTATCGTAATTGTTGGTATAATAGGTCTTATGTTGTTACCAATAGACCAATATCCGCAAATATCGACTCCGGTAGTAAAAGTAAGTGCATCATATCCCGGTGCAAGCGCACAAACAATAAGTCAGGCGGTCGCAACTCCAATAGAACAAGAATTAAACGGAACGCCTGGTATGTTGTATATGGAATCCAGCAGTACAAATTCCGGCAGTTTTTCAATCTCTGTCACTTTTGACATATCCACAAATCCTGACCTTGCCGCTGTTGAAATACAAAACAGAGTAAAACAAGCAGAGTCAAGATTGCCAGCCGAAGTTATACAAAACGGTATATCAGTCGAAAAACAAGCTTCAAGTAAACTGATGACCATAACTCTGCTATCATCCGACCCAAAATTCGATGAAATATACTTGAGTAACTATGCAACCCTTAACGTATTGGATGTGCTTAGACGAATTCCGGGCGTGGGCAGTGTATCCAACATAGGAAGCAGATATTACGCAATGCAAATATGGGTAAAGCCAGACCGTCTGGCTAATTTGGGACTTACCGTAAAGGATATACAGAATGCACTGAAGGACCAAAACAGAGAATCAGCGGCAGGCGTTTTGGGTCAGCAACCCATGAAAGATTTGGACATCACCACTCCAATAACGGCTCAAGGCAGGTTATCATCTGTTGATGAATTTGAAAACATAGTCATAAAAGCAAATGAAGACGGCTCGATAATAAGGCTGAAGGATGTTGCAAGAGTATCTCTCGAAGCCTCTTCATACAATACTGAAAGCGGTATCAATGGAGGTAATGCTGCCGTATTGAATATAAATATGTTGCCTGGAGCAAATGCCATGGATGTGGCAAAAAGGGTAAGGGAAACGATGAAGGAAATATCATCCAATTTTCCCGAAGGTATTTCTTATGAAATTCCCTTTGACATGACATCGTACATATCCACATCAATAAAAGAAGTATATAAAACCTTATTCGAAGCATTGATTCTCGTCATAATAGTTGTCTTTCTGTCTCTCCAAAGCTGGAGAGCAACCATTATCCCTTTAATAGCCGTACCTATTTCTCTTATAGGAACATTTGGAATAATGCTAATATTCGGTTTTTCTTTGAATATTCTTACTCTTCTTGGATTGATTTTAGCAATAGGAATAGTGGTTGATGATGCGATAGTAGTGGTTGAGAATGTCGAAAGGATTATGAAGGAAGAAAGGATTAATGCTTATGAAGCTACAAAAAAAGCCATGAGCGGATTAACAGGGGCTTTAATTGCAACATCTATGGTACTTGCGGCCGTTTTTGTCCCTGTAAGTTTCCTTTCCGGAATAACAGGCCAACTTTACAGACAATTTACCATTACCATAGTAGTATCTGTACTATTGTCCACTGTAGTTGCCTTAACTTTGAGTCCTGTCATGTGTTCTTTAATATTACGGCCAAAGCAAGGTAAGACAAAAAACATAGTCTTCAGAAAAATAAATAATTGGTTGGCTCGGGGCAACAGAACTTATGAGAAAGGAATAAGATGGGGATTAAACTTTCCCAAAAGGATGTTTGTTGCATTTTTCATAGCTCTTATAAGCATGTTGGTGATGAGTAAAATCATTCCGACCAGTTTCATGCCTCAGGAAGACCAGGGTTATTTTACGGTTGAATTGGAATTACCTGAAGGAGCGACCCTCGAACGTACGCGTACAGTTACCGACAGAGCCATGAAATATCTGTTGGACAATCCGAATGTAAAACATGTTTTGAACGTTACGGGAACGAGCCCTCGTATAGGTACAAGCCAGTCAAGAAGTCAATTGACGGTAATACTGAAAGACTGGGACGAAAGAGAGACGAAAGACATTACAAAAATAATGAATACCATTCGCAAGGATTTGAACGAATATCCGGAAAGCAAAGTATTCATCAGTACCCCGGCTGTAATACCTGGTCTCGGTTCCTCCGGAGGATTTGAAATGGTATTGGAAGCTAGAGGCAATACATCTTACGCAGAGTTGCAGAAATATACAGATACCTTACTCTACTATGCATCTAAACAACCGGAACTTTCAGGAATATCTTCATCCATGCAGGCCGATATTCCCCAATTGTACTTCGACGTAGATAGAGATAAAACCCAATTGTTGGGAGTTCCTTTGGCTGATTTGTTCTCGACAATGAAAACATTCACAGGTTCTTTGTACGTAAACGATTTCAACATGTTTAATCGTGTATATAGAGTTTACATACAGGCCGAAGCTCCTTATAGGGCATACAAAGAGAATCTTGACCTGTTTTTTGTGAAAGGCAAAGACAATGCTATGGTTCCCATAACGGCATTGGGAACGACTTCTTTTACTACGGGAGCCGGTACAATAAAACGTTTTAATATGTTCAACTCCGCTAAGATACAAGGAGAGGCAGCAAACGGTTACAGTTCGGGACAAGCCATGGATGCTTTGGAAAAAATAGTCCGAGAACACCTTCCTAAAAACATAGGTGTTGAATGGAGCGGGCTTTCCTATCAGGAGAAAAATGCAAGTGGTCAAACGGGTTATATTCTGGCTTTGGCATTCTTGTTTGTTTTTTTGTTTCTCGCCGCCCAATATGAAAGTTGGTCCGTCCCCATATCTGTCATTATTTCCTTACCGATAGCGGGAGTGGGAGCATTTCTGGGCGTATTGATATTCGGAATGGAAAACAATGTATATTTTCAAATAGGGCTTGTAATGCTCATAGGACTTGTAGCCAAGAACGCCATACTGATAGTTGAATTTGCAAAAAGCGAAGTAAATAAGGGTAGAGGCATTGTAGAGTCTGCGATACATGCTTCACGACTTAGATTCAGACCTATCGTCATGACTTCCCTTGCCTTCATATTGGGAATGCTACCTCTTGTATTGGCAAGCGGTCCGGGGTCGGAAAGCAGACAAAGTATAGGCGTGGGAGTATTTTTCGGAATGCTGGTAGCCATAACGGCAGGTATTGTCTTTGTACCTTTTTTCTTTGTTTGGGTATATAAAATAAAAGAAAAATTGAAAAACAACAAAAGAAGATGAAAAACATAAAATACGTTGTAGTATTCATATTTGTCATTTTAATTTCATCAGTATTCATTTCTTGTGCCGTTAAAAACAGTTGTAAGGCTCCGGAATTAAATATACCTGAAAGCTACTATGAAAACAGTGTGGATTCCGTTTCATTGGTTGAAAAAAAATGGTGGGAATTTTATACGGACCCGCATTTACAAAGACTTATTGAAAAAACCTTAACCAATAACAGAGACATGAAGATAGCTCTGGCGAACATAACCAAAATGGCGGAACAAAACAGAATAAATACCTCTTATTTACTGCCGGAATTAAACGGAACCGTTTCAGGATTGCGCGAAACCAACGATTATTATCAGGAAAAAGAAATAATAGACGATGAATTAAGCGTAAAAGCTACTTTAAGTTGGGAATTGGATTTCAGAGGAGCATTAAGATGGGGTCGCAAAAAAGGAATATCCGAATATTTGGCCTCAGTTGAAGCCCAGAAAGCAATGCAGATGACACTTGTCGCAACCGTAGCAAGTGCATATTTTGAACTTGTAGCATTGGACAACGAACTGGATATAGTCAAACGTACATTGATTACCCGCAGAGAAGGAGTATCTCAGGCCAAAATCAGATTCGAAGGAGGATTAACCTCGGAAACATCATACCAACAAGCTCAGGTTGAATTGGCTTCAACCGCCGCACTTATTCCGGAACTGGAGACCAAAATAGCAATAAAAGAAAGTGAAATAGCTCTTTTAAGCGGCGAACTGCCAAATGAACAAAAAAGGAGCATGGTAATGAACAACAAGGAATTGCCATCATACAAGAATGTCGGACTTCCTGCCGAATTGATTCTGAGAAGACCGGATGTACAACAGGCATTACAGGAATTAAATGCCGCCAAAGCGCAAGTTGGAATAAAACACGCTGAAAGATTTCCAAAAGTCATTATAAGCATAACGGGCGGAGTGGAAAACGATGATTGGGCAAATATTTTCAAATCTCCTTTCTCGTATACACTCGGAAGCATAACTGCCCCTTTGTTTAACTTTGGACGAAACAAGGCAAAATTCAAAGCTGCCGTTGCAGAATACGAACAAGCGAGAATGAAATACGAAAAAAAGGTACTTACCTGTTTCAAAGAGGTTAATGATGCAATAATAACATATAACAATGCCCACAAAAGTTCCCTGCTGAAATCCGATTTAAGAGATGCCTCGCGTAAATACGTCAATTTGGCAAGACTCCAATATATCAATGGAGTTATCAATTACCTGGATGTATTGGATGCCCAAAGAAAATATTTCGATGCAGAAATAGGACTTAACAATTCCATAAAAAACGAATATCTTGCATTGGTTCAATTATATAAAGCACTTGGCGGAGGATGGGAAACAACATCTGAAACAAACAAACAATAATGTTTATATATGAACATTAAAGCCACACTATTTGACCTTGACGGTGTACTGATAGACACTGAATTCTATTATACGGACTTTTGGAGGAGGCAAGGAGAAAAGTATTTTCCCGAGATAAATGGTTTCGAGTTCGTAATAAAAGGACAAAGCTTAAAAAGTATTTACGACACATACTTCAAAAATATGCCCGATGCCAGAGAACAAATTTATTTGGAATTGATTGAGCAGGAAAAAAACATGATATATGACTATATCTCGGGAGCTAAAGAATTTGTCGAAGATTGCAAAAATAAAATGCTTACGGCATTGGTTACAAGTTCTTCGGAAAGTAAAATGAATAACCTGTACAGACAACTGCCTTCGATAAAGCATCTGTTCAATACCATTGTTACTGCAGAGGACATTACAAACAGCAAACCCGATGCCGAATGTTATTTATTGGCAGCCAAACGACTTAATCTGAAATGTGAGGAATGCATAGTTTTTGAAGATTCCATTGCCGGTATAAAAGCAGGAAAATCTGCAGGCATGAAAGTGGTGGGACTTGCGACAACCTGCACCGAAAAAGAACTGACCGGAAAAGCCGACATAATCATCAAAAATTTCTCCAACCTGAACATCAATGACATCTTTTCCGCCTTAAAGGCAAAAACATGACTGTATGCTTGTCACTTGTCTGTCCCTGATTGGGGTTTATCGACCGCCTGCCGGAAAAAAAGCTTGAGAAAAACTCAATAAAACGGCAGGAAAATTCTGTAAGTCGTCAGGGGAACTATCAAAAAGTCCAACTTTTTACCCCAAAAAGTCTAATTTTTTACCCTAAAAAGTCTAACTTTTTACCCCAAAAAGTCCGACTTTTTGCATGCTATCATCAGGACTTTCAACTTTTATCACCGGAGTTTTCACTCTTCCCATCCTGTCTTTTAACTTTGAAATTTTCCAACTCCCGGTCTATTTCTTTGGTGGATAATCAATGTTATAGTGTAATCCGACACTTTCTTTTCTTTCCCTTGCCATCTTGATAATAAGATAACTGTTGGCTATCAGATTACGCAATTCACACAATTTCGGGGTCAATACGGAGCGGTTATACAATTCTTCCGTTTCCTTATATATAAGACCTATTCTGTCGAATGCACGCTTCAATCTCAGATTACTTCTGATTATGCCTACATAATTGGTCATTATTTGTTGCAATTCTTTCATTGACTGTGTAACCAGACTTATTTCTTCGTTCAATACCATTCCTTCCGCATTCCAGTCTGGAATCCGGTCACAAAAATCTATCGTCTTTACTTTATCAACCGAATCCAGGTAAGCTCTGTGAGAATATACCAACGACTCCAAAAGAGAATTTGAAGCAAGACGATTCGCACCATGCAATCCCGTGCAGGAACACTCTCCCGAAGCATAAAGATTCTGAATGGATGTACGAGCATATTGGTCAACCTCAACTCCTCCACAACCATAATGAGCAGCAGGAACAACAGGTATCATTTCCTTTGTTATATTTATTCCTATCTCCAAACATTTGGCATAAATATTAGGAAAATGACGCATAATCTCCATCTTACTTATTCCTCTGCAATCCAAATATTCATGGTCATCCCCCCTTTTTGTCATTTCATTATTTACCGCTCTTGCAACAATGTCCCTCGGAGCCAACGAACCTCTTTCATCATATTTTTCCATAAAGCTTTCTCCGTCAAGGGTTTTAAGTATTCCACCCGCACCTCTCATTGCTTCCGTAATAAGAAATGACGGTTTTTCCCGCGGATTGTACAAAGATGTAGGATGAAACTGAATGAACTCCATGTGCTTTAATCTGCCTTTAGCTCTATGGACCATGGCCTGACCGTCTCCGGTCGCAATAACAGGACTTGTGGTTGTTGAATAGACATTGCCGTTACCTCCCGTACACAACATCGTTATCTTTGCAATATAAGTATCTATCGTATTGCTGTCCTTATTCAAAACATAAGCCCCAAAACATTTTATATCTTTACGTCTTCTGTTAACCTCCTCACCCAAATGATGTTGTGTAATAAGATCTACCGTATATTGATTTTCTTTCAGTTCAATATTTGGATGTTGACGTGCCTTTTCCAACAAAGCCCTTTCTATCTCAAACCCGGTATTATCTTGATGATGCAATATCCTGTATTCAGAATGTCCGCCTTCTTTTGCCAAATCGTATAATCCGGTTTGTTTTTTATCGAAATTGGTCCCCCACTCTATCAATTCCCTTATTCTTGCCGTAGATTCAGTGATTGTTATCCTTACGCTTTCCTCATCACAAAGTCCGGCTCCCGCAATAAGAGTATCTTTTATGTGTTTCTCGTAAGAATCCGGGCCATACATTACAGCTGCTATGCCTCCTTGCGCATACTTGGTCGAACTTTCGGATGCATCATCTTTGGTAAGTATGCAAACTTTACCGTATTGTGCAACTTCCAAAGCATAACTCAATCCGGCTATACCGGAACCTATAACCAAAAAATCTATTTTATATCGCATACTTTATCCGTTCAATGCGTCAGCTCCACTGCATATCTCTATTATTTCATTTGTAATAGCAGCTTGTCTGGCTTTATTGTATCTTAGTTTAAGGTCTTTCAAAAGATTGGTTGCATTGTCCGTTGCCTTATGCATGGAAGTCATTCTCGCTCCATGTTCAGAAGCAAAAGAATCCACAAAGCATTTGTACAATTGAGTCTTTAAAGCCTGGGGAATAATATTGCCGATTATTTCTTTTTTAGATGGTTCATATATATAATCGTTTACAGATCTGTCTTTTGTATCGGCTACGGGAATATCTATCGGTAAGAATGTCTCGCACTGCAAAATCTGAGTGGTTGCATTCTTAAACTGATTATATATTATTTCTATCCTGTCGTATTTCTTATTGGTGAATGCTTCTATCAACAATGCAACCTCTTTGGATACTTCCTCAAAACTAAGATTATCCCAAATTCCATCTTCATCACCAAGATACCTTATATTGTTTTGCCTCTTAAAAAAATCACTGCCTTTCTTTCCAAAACTCTTAAGGTCAACCTTTATGTACTTATCACGCTGATAATAGAAATTTATCCTTTTCAAGGCAGCCTTTATTACATTGGCATTAAAACCGGAACATAAACCCTTGTTGGAAGTCAAAACAAGCAACAATACATTCTCTATCGGCCTTACGTTGGCTAATGGTATGTCTATCATCTCACTGTCACACACATTACGAACAATTTCCGTCATCTTTTCAGAATAAGGACGCAATTTCATTATTGTGTTCTGAGACTTACGCAACTTGGAAGCAGATACCATTTTCATGGCACTTGTTATTTGCTGCGTGGAAGAGACGGAAGATATCCTTGTTCTAATTTCCTTAAGATTCGCCATAATATCTATTCTTTGTATTTTTTACCGATATTGACAGCTATTTCTTCCATCTTGTCAAGAATATCGTCATCCAATTTTCCATCTTTCAAATCGTTCAGAAGCCCTTGTTCATTACTGTCAAGATAATACAAATATTCAACCTCGAAGTTTTTAACCTTATTTACAGGTATATCCTGCAACCATCCCTTGGTACCGCAAGCAATTATTGCTATCTGGTGCTCAACTCTCATCGGAGAATACTGCGACTGCTTCAATATTTCGACATTTCTCTTTCCTTTCTCCAACACCAGTTTGGTTGCTGCATCAAGATCGGAACCGAATTTTGAAAAGGCTTCCAGTTCCCTGTATTGCGCCTGATCCAACTTCAATGTTCCCGATATCTTCTTCATAGACTTTATCTGAGCCTTACCTCCGACTCTCGACACTGAAATACCGACATTTATGGCAGGTCTTATTCCGGCATTGAAAAGATTGGTTTCAAGAAATATCTGTCCGTCGGTAATGGATATGACATTGGTAGGTATATATGCGGAAACATCTCCTGCCTGCGTCTCTATTATTGGCAATGCCGTCAATGAGCCTCCGCCCTTGACAAGATGCCTTATACTTTCAGGCAGGTCATTCATTTGTTTTGCCACACTGTCTTCACTTATTATTTTACCTGCTCTCTCCAAAAGTCTCGAATGAAGATAGAAAACATCCCCGGGATATGCTTCTCTTCCCGGCGGACGACGCAACAACAAGGAGACCTCTCTATAAGCAACAGCCTGCTTGCTCAAATCATCATAAACAACCAAGGCAGACCGTCCTGTATCCCTGAAAAATTCCCCTATTGCCGCTCCTGCAAACGGCGCGTAAAACTGCATTGCAGCAGAATCGGAAGCCGTTGCAGCCAAAACAACCGTATATGCCATGGCCCCCTTTTCCTTCAATGTCCTCACTATATTGGCCACCGTCGAGCCCTTTTGCCCGCAAGCAACATATATGCAATAAACAGGTTCACCCCGTTCATAAAACTCCTTTTGATTTATTATGGTATCTATCGCTATCGCCGTTTTCCCTGTCTGTCGGTCACCTATAATAAGCTCTCTTTGACCTCTGCCTATGGGAATCATGGAATCAACCGCCTTCAAACCCGTCTGAAGAGGTTCTACAACAGGTTGACGATATATGACACCGGGAGCCTTCCTTTCAAGAGGCATTTCAAAAAGTTCTCCTTCTATCGCACCCTTGCCGTCTATCGGCTCTCCTATGGTGTTTATGACTCTGCCCAACAATCCTTCGCCTACATTGATTGAAGCAATCCTTTTGGTGCGTTTGACAGTATCCCCCTCATTTATTGAATCGGCTTCTCCTAAAATTACAACACCGACATTATCCTCTTCCAAATTTTGAACTATGGCCTGCACTCCATTTTCAAATTCGACTAACTCTCCGGCCTGAACATTGGTAAGACCGTAAATTCTCGCTATACCATCTCCAACCGTCAAAACAGTACCCACTTCTTCCAGACTGCTCTCCAAATCCGCATTGGAAAGTTGTTTACGCAAAATTGCCGTTACCTCCGATGGTTTAATTTCTGCCATATCCCAATTGTATTAAAATATCTTTTCGTATATATTGTCACTAAATTCTTTCTTTAACTTGACAAATTGATTCAAGAAACTTGCATCATATTGTTTTCCGTCAAAAAGAATACAGAAGCCCCCTATCAATTTAGGATTCACCCTGAGTTCCAAATCCACCTTACTGTTAAGAGATTTCTCCATGTATTTCAATATTTCATCGAAAAAAACAGAGTCCAATTTGTCAGCAGTAATCAAGACAACCGTTTTTATACCTTTACTTTCTTTGTATAACTCGGTAAATCTGTCCGCTATTTCATAAAGAAATATATCACGTCTTTTGTTTATCAACAAATCAAGGAACGATACCGTCAGTCCTTGTACTTTCCCACCGAAAATACCATCTATAATAGCTTTTTTTCTTGATGGTTTAATGATAGGATTTTTCAAAATCGCCTTAAGTTCTGTATTTTCCGCACATACTTTTTTAACCAACAACATATCTTCATAAACCGGTTCCGTCAAGGAATTTTCAACTGCAAGGTCAAACAAAGATTGTGCGTAACGTGTCTGCAACTTGGAACTTTCCATAATAA
>DXGG01000128.1 GCA_019114015.1 Candidatus Onthomorpha intestinigallinarum
TCCCCGGTTTGTTCTATTAGCTCATAGCGTCTTATTTCGGGATAGTTCTCCCGCGCCATGCGGCGGCACTCCTCAAGGCTCTGCCCGCAAACATGCCCCATGGCGGAAAATGTCAGCATGAAAAACAGCAAACGTTTCATTTCATCCCTCCTTTGTTTGTCGTTCGGACTGCAAATATAACGATTTTAATCGGATAATATGCAATAGTTTTTTTATATCTTTGTTCCACAGTTTTTTGACAAAGAATATGTTTGCATCATGATTTACGACAATTCCAAAGTGAGAAGACAGGACAGACTGCTTGACGATGCGGAAGCCCTGGAACTTTTGAGAGACGGCGAATACGGAGTGATGTCCATGACGGACGGGGAAGGCAGAGCATACGGCGTTCCGCTCAATTACGTATGGGACGGAAAGGACTGCATATACATCCATTGTGCTCCGAGCGGCAGGAAACTCTCCTGCATAGACCGCAACAAAGAGGTATCCTTTTGTGTTGTGGGACATACCGGGGTGGTTCCCGAAAAGTTCACCACAAACTACGAGAGCATCATTCTCGAATGCAATGCGGATACGGGTCTGAACGAGGAAGAAAGAATGGACGCATTAAGAATGTTTCTGGAAAAATATTCGCCCCACTGCCTTTCCACCGGACTGAAATATGCGGAGAAATCCTTCCATCGCACGCAAATAATACGCCTTGGGATAAAAACCTTCAGCGGAAAACGGAAAAAAGTGTCTAACTTTGCCGACAACAACACAAAACGACAGTAAGGTGAGATATTTTTTACATTTGGCATACAACGGAGCCGGCTATTGCGGCTGGCAGATACAGAACGGACAGAAAACAGTGCAGCAGGCACTTGAGCAGGCTCTGTTCTACATTTGCAGGGAAAGGATTGAGCTTACCGGATGCGGACGCACCGACAGCGGTGTGCATGCCCTGGACTTCTATGCACACTTCGACTACAGGGACATGGACAAGGAACATGTCAGAATGCTCGCAATGAGACTCAACAGATACTTCGACTACGACATAAACATATACGGCATATACAGGATGAAACCCGAAGCCCATGCCCGTTTCGATGCCCTGAGCCGTACCTACAAGTATTACATATCAAACAACAAACAACCATTCAACAACGAGTTCTGCTACCGCTATCCGTTCGAACTCGACATGGAAAGGATGAACACCGCCGCCAAGACTCTCTACCAGTACAGCGACTTCACCTCTTTCAGCAAGCTCCACACGCAGGTCAACAACAACAATTGCCGGATAATGTACGTCCGTTGGGACGTGGAGCAGGACATGATGGTCTTCACAATCAAGGCCGACAGATTCCTGCGCAACATGGTCAGGGCGATAGTGGGCACCTTGCTTGAGGTCGGACGCGGAAAGATAGGCGTGGAGGATTTCTGCAGGATAATAGAGGCAAAGGACAGATGCAGGGCAGGGGTGTCAGTTCCCGCCAAAGGTCTTTTCCTATACAGTGTGGAGTACGACAAACACCTTTTTGAATAGAAATAACCTTTTTTTTAGAATAAAATTTGGTGAATTACAAAAAAATATCTACCTTTGCTGTGTCTTTGATTCATGAAATTGTTTTCTGAAAACAAAAAAATGTATTCTGAAAAGAAAAAAACGTTTTCAGATTATGCAAAGACAAAATGGCAGTTCATTACAACAAACAAAAACAATAACATTATGAAGAAAATTTTATCTCTTGTAATTCTGTTTGCCATTGCGGGCGGTGCAATGTCGCAGACTCAGGACAAAAAATACATATGGGCCAATGACCTCGGTGTCCATGTGAACTTTCTGTCCGGAACGGGAGCTTTCAACGATTTGCTTACTGTCAATGGCAAGGACGAATATAATGTGAAGTTTATGCCCGAGCTTTATTTCTCTTTCAGGAACGGTACCAATTTGAACAGGTTCTATTTCGGAACAAACATCGGACTGGGCATGAGTGTGGATTTCGCCACGTTTAACGAGTGCAGGAAAAAGAAACTCGACGTTTTGATTTATTTCGATTTGGGCTACAAGGTGTTTGACGGTGAAAGTATGAGCATAGATATTGACGCCGGAGCGGGTTTGGCTTTTTCAAACTTTTCCTATAACAACACCAAACTCGAGTACATCATACTAGACGATTACATGAATTCCTTGTCCTTTATCGTTCCGCTTTCCGCCACGTGGTGGTACTGTCACAGCGGATATGAGATAGTGGGTGTTTCCGTTTCATATAATTTTGCGTTTAATCTTGCCAATCTCGGATTTGAGGATTTGGTGATAAAGCCTTCGACCTTGGGTGTGGGAGTCAAGTTCAGGTTGTGACGGAATAAAAACAGAATTTATTATAAACATCCAAAAATAAATGCTTATGAAGAAGTTGATTTGTACAATGGTTTTGTTTGCTTGTGCTACTGCGGGTACATTGCAGGCACAGGATAAGAAAGTGGAACGCTATATGGATTTCACTTTGGGAATGAACTTTTTGTCGAACATGAACGGTTTTGACGACTTTCTTGCAACGAAAAACATAGACAGCAAGACCGGTTTCATGCCTCAGGTCGGTGTTTCGTTTGCTTCGGGCTGGAAGATTCATGACAGGCTGTTTCTTGGCTTTGGAATAGGTTGGGGAATAGGTTCGAACGGCATGTTCGGAAATGACGAATTCAAAAGGAAGGATGAGTATTTCGGATTTCTCGATTTGGGATACAGGATTTATAAGGGAGATATACTGCATGTTGACTTCAATACCGGCTTCGGATACGGTACGACCGGCGTGTATTATTCCGTAAAGGACGATGCGACAGGCCTTTACAACAGGGATTATTACGTTGACAACTCCGCCATAGTGCCTCTTGAGGTTACCTTGTGGTTATGTCACCAAGAACATGAGGTGTGCGGTTTATCGTTGGGATACAATCTTGCCTTTGCATTCGACGAGCAGGCTAAAATACTTGGAACCGACATAAAGGAGAAAGTTGAAATACTTCCTTC
>DXGG01000129.1 GCA_019114015.1 Candidatus Onthomorpha intestinigallinarum
ACCCTCGGTTCTTCAATTCCCAAAGCACACTTGGCATATACGCTGCCCAACAAACCGAATTGATACAACACCTCCGGTTTGGCATCGGGATTGACTCCCACATCAACCAAGACCGTAACTCCGCCTTTCACCTTGGGAACCAAAGCCGCAAGACAGGGACGCAAGACTCCTTCCATGGCACCGACCGAATACATTGTACCGACCAACATGGCACCCGTACTGCCGGCACTGGCAAAACTGTCTATCTTACCTTCCTTCAAATAACGGAAACCGACAGCCATGCTCGAATCCTGCTTGGTAGCAAAAGCCTTTATCGGCTTGTCGTGCATATCTATCACCTGTTCGGCATGGACAATGTCGAACAAAGAAGCATCCGCCCCCTGTTCCGACATCAATTGCAGTATCCGCTCCCTGTCACCGAAAAGAACAATTCTGTCCTTATCCGACAACTCCTCACGGGCCATAACCGCTCCATACACAACCGCCTCGGGAGCATAGTCGCCCCCCATTGCATCTATCCCTATCCTCATAACCAAGACTGTTATGCCTCAGCTTCTTTCTTTATGGCTTCCTTACCTCTGTAATAACCGCACTCAGGACATACCCTGTGTGAAAGCACCGTTGCTCCGCAATGGCTGCATGTGGACAACTGAACTCCTTCAACCTTATGATGCGTTCTTCTCTTTGCTGTTCTCGTCTGCGAGAATCTGTGTTTTGGATTTGGCATATCTGTATATGTATTTTGTTATTTCAATAATTCAACTTCCTCAATTCGTCCCAACGCGGATCATCCTCTCCACCGCCGTCCATCATCTCCGTCTGCGACAATATGTCCATCATCTCCTGATTGCACACCTGCTTTCCACCCCCCACCTCTCCGTGAACACACCTGACAGGTTTGGCCAATAAAATGTAATCGTATATAACCCCCGTCAAATCTATCGAATGCTCCTTCCACGGCAATACAATCAGTTCTTCAGACTGTTCCTCATATTCAGGACCGAACTTGACATACAACTCCCTGCTAAAATTCATCGGCACTTTCATCGGCTCCAGACATCTGTCGCACAAAACCTCTATGCTGCCCGTAAAATCGAAGACAAAACGCATCTGCCTGTCTTCCTTATACAACACAACCTTCAAAAACAAGTCCGCATCCAATATGTCCTCACAGTCCGACTCCTCAAAAAACTTCTTACCTATCGAATACTCAAACCCATGCTCTCCATTCGACAATCCGACAAACTTAACAACATATTTCTTTGTCATCTTCAAGAACCGTATGTCTTTTTTTCAAGTTTGCAAAAGTACATCTTTTATTTGACGTGAACAAACAAAAGACCAAAAATCGCAAACAACAAATACGTACTACTCCTTGAAACGTATGTTCGTCATTGTCTTCTCGCAATAATGGCATTGCAGTTTCAAAGGTTCCTTTTCCACTATACGGAAATCGGTCTCTATGTCCTCTATGTTGGTTATGCAATTAGGATTGATGCACTTCACTATATTTTTGACTCTGTCCGGAATATCCAGCTTGCGTTTTTCCACAACCTCGTAATTCCTTATCACTATAAGGGTAGCATTGGGAGCTATCAAGGCTATCTTGTTCACCTCCTTCTCCTCGAAGAACTTGTTCTTTACCTTAATTATACCCTTGGTTCCGTATTTCTTGCTCTTGAGGTTGGTACCTATCAAGACCTCGTCCTGATATTCGTCAAGGTTCAATATCTTCACCACCTTGTAAACCTCACTTGCGGGTATGTGATCTATAACCGTACCGTTGTCTATGGCCGATACTACCAGTTCTTTCTTATTTTCGCCTGTCATTTCTTTTCTTTTTTTTCGATTTTAAACAAACATACTCTATTTGGCTCCGAGAATGGCAGCCATCAATGCCTGACGTACATACACTCCGTTCCGAGCCTGCTGGAAATAGTAGGCATAAGGCGTGGAATCAACATCGGTAGCTATCTCGTTTACCCTCGGAAGAGGATGCAATACCTTCATTGTAGGCTTGCAGCCTTTCAATGTGGCGGCATCCAACACATAACAGTCCTTTACCTTCTCATACTCCAAAGGATCGGAAAATCTTTCCCTCTGAATACGTGTCATGTAGATTATGTCAGAAAAAGGTATCACGTCTTCCAGATTGGTATATTGGAAATATTTCAAGCCCACATTCTTTATGTGCATTTTGACCGAAGAAGGCATCTTGAGCTCTTCGGGCGAAACGAAATGGAAAGTGGCGTTGAAGTTGCACATGGCCTGAACCAAGGAGTGTACAGTCCTTCCGTACTTGAGGTCTCCCACCATCGTTATCTGAAGATTGTCCAAAGTACCCTGCGTTTTCCTTATGGAGTACAAATCGAGCATGCACTGCGTAGGGTGCTGGTTGGCACCGTCGCCCGCATTAATTACCGGAACACTTGCAACCTCGGAAGCGTATCTTGAAGCGCCGTCTCTCGGATGACGCATCACTATAAGGTCAGAATAACTGCTTACCATCTGTATGGTATCGTGAAGGCTTTCGCCCTTTTGCAGACTTGTAGCCGCAGGATTGCTGAAGCCTATCACCCTTGCACCGAGCATGTTGGCCGCACTCTCAAAGCTCAACCTCGTCCTTGTCGAAGGCTCGAAGAAAATGGAGGCAACAACCTTGTCGCTCAATATCGGCTGCTTGGGATTTGCCTCAAATTCGGCAGCCAAATCCAATATCTGCAAATATTCTTCCTTGTTGTAATCCGTAATGGAAATCAGATTTTTACCTTTTAAGTTTGCCATAACCTATATAT
>DXGG01000130.1 GCA_019114015.1 Candidatus Onthomorpha intestinigallinarum
GTTTATATGTGTAATATATTGTGTTGCAGTTGTTTAGTATATAAAACTGCTTCCTCCTAAAAATTCCCTCAATATGGATGTCGGCGGTATGTAGTCCGATTTTATGGATTTGAAATTACCTAAAAAGTTTATAAGTCTGCGGGCATCGGCATATGCACAGGAATTCTGCGCAACTTCCATCAGGAGAGGTTCCGCAATAGGCTTTAGTACGCCTATCTCGTAAAGCAGTGACGAGTTGAATATGCTGTCAGCATTTTCCTGAAAAGGGAATATGTGTTTTTCCTCGCCGGAACGCACGCTGTCCCATCTCATTATGGTCTCCTGAGCGCTGTATCCTCTGTAATTGTTGTCTCTTACTATTCTTCTTATCAGTCTGTTGTCACTTGAGGAAATGATGTTGTGTCTGTCTATTGCCAGTTGTGTCAGAGCCGATACGAATATGTTGTATTTGTTTTCGCCTGCTATCTTGCCAGAGAGTTTGGGATTCAAGGCATGTATGCCTTCAACAATCAGTATGGAAGACTCCTGCATCCTTATCCTTTTTCCACTCTGAGTCCTGCAGCCTTGTAAAAAATCGAAACGAGGAAGTTCTATTTCTCTTCCTTCGAGCAATTCTTTCATTTGGAAGTTAAAATAATCCAGATCCAAAGCTTCAAGGCATTCAAAGTCGTATTCTCCGTTGGCATCTTTTGGAGTGAGCTGTCTGTCCACAAAATAATCGTCCAGCGATATTTGAAGCGGTTTGAACCCTAAGACCGAAAGCTGTGTGGCTATACGCCTGCATGAGGTTGTCTTTCCTGAAGAGGATGGACCGGCAAGGAAAACTATCTTCACCTTGTCCTTCTTCCTGTATATATCATCCGCTATCTCGGCATATTTCTTTTCATGCAGCGCTTCCGAAACCTGAATCAGTTCGTTCTGTCTGTTCATTTTCACTACCTTGTTCAAATCACTGACATAAGGAGTGCCCAATATGTTCACCCAGTTTTTGTGTTCCTGGAATATATCGAATATTTTCTTGGGATTTCTGTCTTCAACCGGCGTTTTAGTTGCGTCTTCCTTTGAAGGCATTTGCAGGATGAAACCTTTGTCGAAGACATACAGACCGAATACCTTGAGGTATGAGGTCGAAGGAACAAGTTCAAAGAAAAACGCATTGACGATTTCACCCAAATATTCAACATTTGTGTACAACTTGTTGCTGCTTCGTATCAGTTCGGCTTTTTCCGTCATTCCCAGTCTGTCGAACAGCTCCGCAGCCTGTTCGGCCGGAGTGATTACCCTGCTAAACGGAATGTTCTCCTCGACAATCTCCCTCATCCTTTTTTCTATTCTTTTCGCCACCTGTTGGGAATCTTCCTGCAAAGGCTCTATTTCAAAATAATAACCGTCCGACATGGAATGCTTGATAATCAATTCATGTTGCGGAAACGTTTCCTTGACCGCCTTGTAAAGAACAAACATAAGAGAAAGAGCGTATATCCTTCTTCCCATAGTTGAATATATGTCCAGAAACTCTATTCTTTTCGGAGAGTATATCCTGTAATTCAGGTTCTGAACCTTGTTGTTTACGCACGCTCCAAGTATTGACTCCATGTTTGTCATGCCTGCAAACCGTGCCACTTCCGACAAATCCATTCCGGATTGGACAAGCAGTTTGGAATCCGTGTTCTTACAATATATTTCTATCATTTGTTCCATCGTCCGTTTGTTTTTGTTGTTTGGATTTTGATGTATATTCGCTGAGATCGACCATCGAACTCTTCTTGTTGTAATAATAACGTTTGTCTTTGGTTTTTTGATATGCGGGAATGCCTATCAGCTCCCTTATGACAACGCTTGCAACGGCACAGCCGAACATTGCAGGCATGTAGGATATGCTTCCCACATTCGTTCTCTTGTTTTCGCCTATGTCTTCTCTTGCCGAACTGTTTTCCGATGTTTCGGAAGAAAAGACGGATGCAACACCTTCGTATATGCCTAACTTGTGCAGTTTTTTCCTTATCATTCTCGCCAGAGGACAGTTGAATGTCTGCGAAATGTCCGCAATATGAATCATGGTAGGGTCAAGCCTGTCCCCGCTACCCATTGAACTTACAAC
Organism: Candidatus Onthomorpha intestinigallinarum; assembly: GCA_019114015.1. Taxonomy (GTDB): domain Bacteria; phylum Bacteroidota; class Bacteroidia; order Bacteroidales; family P3; genus Onthomorpha; species Onthomorpha intestinigallinarum. The sequence goes on from DXGG01000130.1 coordinate 2,102, forward strand.
CGGGATACCCTTTTCGACACAAGTGGCTATAAGATATACCTTGGGCGAAATGGTGTCTATCGCATCCACTACGTAATCATAACGTTCTCCCTGCAATATTTGTGCGATTTTTTCATCCTTCAGGTATTGCGTTACGGCATTTACGTTCAACCTTGAGTTTATATCCTTTAGCCTTTGCGTCATTATTTCGGTCTTTTCCATGCCTACCGTGCTCTCAAGGGCGGCAAGTTGTCTGTTGATATTGCTTTCGCTTATTGTGTCATGGTCCACTATTGTAATGTTTCCAATACCGGCCCTGCACAACATCTCGGCCGCATAGGCCCCTACGCCTCCGAGACCGACAACAAGCACGTTTGACCGTTTCAGTCTCTCAATGCCTTCTTCTCCTATCAACCATTCGGTACGTGTGAATAAATCTTCCATAAGCATGTACTTCTAAGTATGAACCTCATAATCCGTTTCATTTTCCCATTGCGGGAAAGCGTGAAATTCTTTTCAGAAAACAAAAAAATGTCTTCTGAATTCATTTTTCTCTTTTCTGAAAAGAATTTTGCAGAATCAAATTTCATGAAATCACAATCAGGAATTGAGAAACCATTCCGCATATTGGGGCAGTTCTTTCAACGGAATCCAGTCGCTTTCCTGCGGTTTTTCGGGCAGAGGGTTCAATTCGAAATAGTCAAGCAGTGTCGCGCAGTCATATTCGCCCAACAACGCCTCCAGAAGGGAATAAACCGCAACGAGCAAATCCTCATCCTCCTTTTCAAATCTTTTCCAGCCTATCTGCAATCCGATGTGTTCCGTATCCTGAGGGTTTTCCATGGGTCTGAACCACATGTCCGCCGTCTTCAAACGGTATTTTCCGTGGCTTATCGCCGCATTGTTGCCCTTGGCGGGCTTGAATGCCGTTATGTCCCAAAAGTCCAATATGGGGGCGTTTTCACACAGGGATATCAAATCGTCGAAATAATCCGTATCTCCGTGAGCGGTGAAGGTGAGAGTGCGACCCTTTGTGGTCAAATCCCCCAACTCGAAATCTATTCCTTCGGAATATTGTTTCAGAACCTTGTCCGTTTTTTCCAACAGTTCATCCGCCTGCTTCTCTTCGAGCGAATCTATGTCCATAAGAGTGTCGCTGTTCTGTTGGAAGAACTTCCAGAAATCTTCAGCCTGTATCTTCATTGTCGTTTATAGTTTATTCCACCATGTGTGCCTCTGTCTGCAAATCGACATCGAACCTGTCCTTTACCGTCTGCCGTACCCTGAGGGCGAAATCCGCAATTTGTTTTCCTGTCGCCCCTCCGTAGTTTACCATTACCAGAGCCTGTTTTTCGTGCATTCCCACATTGCCGAATCTTTTACCTTTCAGTCCGCAGGATTCTATCAGCCAGGCGGCCGAAAGTTTGTATCCGTCCCGTTCTTTAAAGGCAACAATGTCTTTGAATTTTGATTTCAGCCTTTCATACTCGTCTTTGTCCACCGTGGGATTTTTGAAGAATGAACCGGCATTGCCCAATATTTTTGGGTCTGGCAGTTTCGAGTTCCTTATTTCCGTCACTATTTCGCAGATTCTTTCCGGAGTCGGATTCCTTTCCGAGCTTCGTTCGATATATTCTCTCAATGCCTTGTAGTCTGTGTTAGGCACGAAGTCTTTGTTGAGGGAGAATACGACGGAGTGAATCAATTCCTGTTTGTTCTCCGATTTCCATCTCGAATTTCTGTAACCGAAACGGCAGTCTTCTTTTTTTGTCTGTATGAATTTCTGCCTGGCCATGTCGAAAGACTCCACCCATGCAATGCTGTCTTCTGCCTGCGCTCCGTATGCCCCTATGTTCTGAACGGGTGCGGCACCTACCGTGCCGGGTATTGCTGCCAGGTTTTCTATTCCGCAATATCCTCTTTCGCATGCCCATCTTACGAAACCTTCCCAGGATTCTCCCGCCGCAACCCTCACTATCACATTTCTGTCGTTTTCTTCCACTGTTTCAATTCCTTTGTTGCATATCCTGATTACGGCTCCGCTTATGTGATTGTTTAAAAACACTGTGTTGCTTCCTCCTCCGAGTATGTGTGTTTTAGGGTATTGTGCATATATTTGTGCCGTTTGGGGCAATTCTTCCTTTGAGGTGAATTCAAAATATGCTTCTGCGGTGCAGTCTATGGCGAAAGTGTTGAATGCTTTCAGATTCTTTGTCGTTTTTTTCATCATATCAGTTTGTTTGAACAAAACGCTACAAAGATACGGATAAGTATAGAAAAAACGTGACCTTGCATGTGGAGTATATTCCCGTCTTTTGACATTTGGGATATTTTTTCGGATAAATTCTTGTCCGTTTGAAATATACTGATTACCTTTGTGGTTTGTTAAACATAGCGTAAGAGGGGACATGATACACCACACATTCGATTTCAAGGGCACTACGGTCAACTATCAGGACGAGGGCAGCGGCGATGTCGTGATTGTGTTTTTGCACGGTTTTCTTGAAGATTTGCGTGTGTGGGCTCCGTATGTCTATTCCTATATGCGTTCGGTCAGGGTTATTGCGATAGATTTGTTGGGTCATGGAGAGAGCGGCTGCCTTTCGGACATACATTCCATGGATGTTCAGGCCGAAATGGTGAAAGCCGTATTGGACAGGGCTAAAGTTTCTTCTTGTGTCATGATTGGTCATTCCATGGGCGGATATGTCACTCTTGCCTTTGCGAAGCTGTATCCTCAATGTCTGAAAGGTTTTTGTCTTTTGAATTCTCATGCTTTGAATGACGGGGAAGAAGCAAAGGAAAGACGCAGGAGAACATGTGATATAATAGCTGAGAACCGTGCGGGATTCATAGTGAAGTTCATACCTAATCTGTTTGCGGTTGAGAATCGTGCGGCTTTGTCTGCGGATATCAAGGAGTTGCAGGAATATGCCTTGTGCACCAAAACGGAAGGCATGACAGCGGCTCAAAAGGGTATGTTGTTGAGACCGAATTATCTTGACGTGTTGCAGTCGTCCAAAGTGCCAGTACTGTTCATTATCGGTAAACTGACAACCGTATTTCCTTGGAACCGATGATGGTTCAGTCCTTTATGCCGGAGCATTGTGAAGTTCTGGCATTGGAACATGCGGGACACATGTGTCATATCGAAGCCAAAGAAATCTTAAAGTTCAGGTTGTTGTCTTTTGCCCAGATGTGTTTTCTTTTAAAGGGGCGTTTGTGAGTATGGTATGATGAGGGATTTTACTCGGGGAAAGATAGGTAAGAGTATTTTCTTGTTTAGTCTGCCGCTTGTTTTGGGTAATGTTTTCCAACAGTTGTACACATTGGTCAACAGTGCTTTTGTAGGTGCCTATCTCGGCGACAAGGCTCTTGCTGCAGTGGGTTCGGTATATCCGATAGTCTTTTTCTTGGTCTCTCTCGTCATAGGAATAGGTTCGGGCGGCAGTGTGGTCGTTTCGCATTTCTATGGAGCGAAGAAGAATGACGGAATACCGCTTGTGATAAGCACCTTTTATGTTTCTTTCATAATATTGGGATTGGTCGTTTGCGGACTCAGCATATTGTTCGCCCCTTACATTTTTTCCATTTTGAATTTGAATGGGGATATTATGCAAGATGCGGTGAAGTATATGAGGATTTACATGATAGGAATGTTTTTCTCCTTCTGTTTCAACAGCATTGCGAGTATCTTGAGGGGATTGGGAGACAGCAGGACACAGTTGTCATATCTCATATCAGCTAATGTGTTGAACGTATTGCTTTCCTATGTTTTCCTTGCGGTGTTTCACCTCGATTTGGTTTCTACCGCATGGGCCTCTGTCATATCTCAGTTTGCGGCATTCGTCGCTTTGTTGGTAAATGTCCAGAAAAAGAACGAATATCTCAAGATAAGGAAGAGAACCGAATACTTCGATAAGGGAATATTCCGGGAAATCGTCAGAATAGGATTGCCGACCGGTGTGCAACAATCCGTCGTTGCGTTGGCCCAGATATTGATTCTCGGCATTGTGGTGCGTTTCGGAACGAATGCCCTTGCGGCTTATTCCGCCGCATCGAGAATAGAGTCAATCGCCCTGTTGGTTGTGTTGAATCTATCTTCGGCCCTGACCTCTTTTGTGGGACATAATTTCGGTGCTGGTCAGATTCAAAGGGTCAGACAGGGACTTTACGGCTGTATAAAGATAGTATCGGCAGTCTCTTTGATTACTTTCATGCTTTTTTTCTTTTTTGCACGGAACCTTATCTCCCTTTTCTCCTCTACGGAGCAAATACTGGAAATAGGAAGCGAGTATCTGAAAGTATCGGGTCTTTTTTGGATAATATTCAGTCTGATGTATCTTTTCACTGCTTTTTTCAGAGGGACGGGACTTACCTTTGTGCCTATGGTGATAAGCATTCTGACCCTCTTGTTCATAAGAATACCGCTGTCTTATCTGCTTTCGTTCAAATACAACACTTTGGGAATATGGCTTGGAGCCCCCTTGTCGGAAATAATAGGAATAAGCATATACATGATGTATTACAAAAAATCGAATTGGTCAAGAATCAAGTCGGGCAAGTCAGTTGCTCTGTTTGTCTTTGCAGCCTTGATGGTTGCCTTTGGGAACCTGCGTGCCCAGAATCCATGCAGGGATTTTATATCTCCTCTGAAAATACCCTTGGCAAGCTCAGGGCATTTTGCCGAATTAAGAACCAACCATTTCCATTCTGGAATAGACCTTAGAACACAGTCCCGTATCGGACTGCCTGTTGTATGCCCTTACGAAGGAGAGGTATCCAGAATAAAGATTCAGGTTTGGGGCGGAGGGAAAAACCTTTACATCGACCACACAAACGGATATACGACGGTGTATATGCATTTGGACAGATACCATGGAAAAATCGCCGAATATGTAAGGGAATATCAATACAGGAATCACTGTTACAGTTTCGACATAACCGTACCCAAAGGGAAATTAAGGCTGAAACAGGGGGATACTATAGCCTTCAGCGGGAATTCTGGCTCCTCCGGCGGTCCTCATCTGCATTATGAAATAAGGGAGACGCGTACGCAAAAAACCATAAACCCCGTATTGCTCGGTCTTAAGCTCGGTGACGACATCGCTCCCAAACTATACTCTCTGCGTTTGGTGCCTTATGACGACTATTCGGTGATAGAAGGCAGGCA
>DXGG01000131.1 GCA_019114015.1 Candidatus Onthomorpha intestinigallinarum
CCAAAGCGATAGGAAATCCTACCGAAGGGGCTTTGCTTCTCTGGCTAAGAAAAAGAGGAGTGGATTACGAGAACTTGAAAAACGCAGCCACTGTCAGGGCGGAAATTCCATTTTCGACAGAAAGAAAATACATGGCCACACTGGTACATTCTTCCATAATCGACAAGGATGTCCTTTATGTGAAAGGTGCTCCTGAAATAATATATTCCCTGTGCAGCAGAACTCAAAACAATGTGAGCAAGGAACAGATAGACAAATATCTTTCGGAATTCCAATCCAAAGCGATGCGTACGCTGGCATTCGCATACCAGATAGTGGAGGACGGAGAACAAACCATTGATGATGAACGTCTGATTGCAAAAAATCTGACCTTTGCCGGAATTGCTGCCATAATGGATCCTGTAAGAGACGACGTTCCCCGTGCGGTCGAGAACTGTCTGACAGCAGGAATAGACGTAAAAATAGTTACGGGAGACACTCAGGGTACGGCCAAGGAAATAGGAAGGCAGATAGGTATATGGACCGAAAAAGACAATGATGACAACATAATCACCGGTCCGGAATTCGCGGCCTTGTCTGACGAGGAACTGAAAAAAAGAATAGGCGGCCTGAAAATAATATCGAGGGCAAGACCTATGGACAAAAAACGTCTGGTGGAAACACTTCAGGAAAAAGGCGAGGTCGTTGCGGTGACAGGCGACGGAACGAATGATGCGCCTGCCTTGAAAGCCGCACACGTGGGACTGTCCATGGGTGACGGAACATCTGTGGCAAAAGAAGCAAGCGACATCACGATAATAGACAACTCCTTCGCCTCCATAGGACGTGCAGTCATGTGGGGACGCTCTCTTTACAGAAACATACAAAGATTCATACTGTTTCAGGTAACGGTAAACGTCGTCGCATGTCTTATCGTTCTTGTGGGTGCTTTCATGGGTACCAAATCGCCTCTGACCGTCACTCAGATGCTGTGGGTCAACCTCATAATGGATACATTTGCAGCCGTCGCCCTCGCATCCCTTCCTCCTGAAGAAAGCGTGATGAGGGAAAAGCCAAGAAAAAGAGAAGATTTCATAATAAACAAAACAATGCGCTGGAACATAATTTCCACCGGAATATTATTTTTCGCATTCATGACAGGACTGTTTTACGTCTTCCAAAGAACCGATGTACACAGCGTAAAAGAACTGTTCGGCATTTCTTTGGGTACATTCGACCAGGATATATCATTGTATGAAAGAAGTCTGTTTTTCACCGTTTTTGTCATGCTGCAATTCTGGAACATGTTCAATGCCCGTGCTTTTGCAACCGACCATTCCGCTTTTCATTTCAAAAAGTGCTCGGGATTTGTCATGATAGCCCTGCTCATACTCTTGGGACAAATAATAATAGTCTCAATAGGAGGAGAAATGTTCAGCGTAATGCCTTTGAGCATTGAGGACTGGCTGATAATCATATTGTCCACTTCAGTCGTTCTTTGGATAGGAGAACTAATCAGAATCTTAAAGAAGCTTGTAAAAAATTAAAAATCAAACAATCAGAAAAAGATATCGACTCGTTCGGGTGTATCTTTTTTCTGCTTTTGTCGTACTAAGAAATATCTGTTGAAAAATCAAAATCGATATGTTTATAAAGACTTTCAAGAAGAATTATCCCCTGCAATTACTTTTACTGACAATAATACCGCTCGTCATGTGGGCTTCGGCACTGGCCAATCCTCCGGAATTGAACAAAAGCATCTTCGACATGCCCTTTTACAACCTGCTGTACTCGTTTACAAAAGATTACAGACTGTTCGCAACAATCACATCATTTGTTCTGATTTTTTTGCAAGCCATAGCTCTCAATTATCTCTTTTCCGAAAACCACCTTTGTCAAAAAAACACCTTTCTGCCGGCATTCATATACATAATACTTATGAGTTGCAGCAGAGAGTCGATGACTTTCAGTTCAATATTGTTCGCCAACATGATGATTATAATCGCTCTGCACTTTTTCTTCAAATGCCATGACAAAAAGGAAGGCATAGACGAAATATTCAACGCAAGCTTCTTTCTTGCTCTGGCAACGCTGTTCTACGTTCCTTCCGCCTTTTTCATGCTGTGGATGTGGGGCGGATTCGTGGTGTACAAACTGTACAAGTGGAGGAGCTGGGTGATGAGCCTTTTCGGATACCTCACCCCTTTTATGCTGATTGTCATTTACTATTACCTGATGAACAAAAACATAATCACAAGTCTGTTCTTCAATGTCGAAGAATGGATACAAATAGATTTCAACTTCCTCAATACTCCTATCCAAGTCGTTTATATTTCCGCTCTTTTATTATACACCGTTCCGGCCATATTCAAAACAGCCAGCTCACGCTCTAACAGAATAATAGAATACAGAAAAAAGAGCGGTGTATTGCTTGTAATGTTCTTTATCGCCATAATACCTTTTTTCCTCAGCAAAACACAGACAAACATGTCGTTTGTTTTCGCAATACCTTTGTCTTTCTTTCTTTGTAACCTGTTTCTCGAAAATCCGAAAGAAAAATATACCAACATGTTCCTGCTGATTTTTATCCTTTTGTCGATATTCAAGGTTTATTTTCAGGTTTAACGGATATTTAAGCGGTCTTTTTTGTAACTTTGCAGCATTAGAAACAAGATAGGTAATTTGTTATGAAGTTTGGAGTAGTTATTTTCCCCGGTTCGAACTGCGACCACGACATGATATATCTTCTAAGAGATAAACTGCATCAACATGTTGTGGAATTGTGGCACAAGGAGGCGGATTTGCAGTCATGCGACATGA
>DXGG01000132.1 GCA_019114015.1 Candidatus Onthomorpha intestinigallinarum
TCGTAATTGAATTGGACAAAAAACAAGGTATCATTCCAAACCGATGAAAAAACATCGGAATAATCGCCATCCATGCTCTGTTTCATTTCTTCAATGACGGTACTTGTTTCTATTTTGAATTTTTTATGGCTCTTTTGAGCTGTGCACTCAAACCTACAAGCAAACAATAACTTGTTTTTCAGATTATTTTCTTGTTTGATGATATCATTTGCTAATGTAGTGATTTTGATTATTCTATTGATTTTTGTCGAATTCATAGGACTAAATGTAAAAAATATTTGTCAGTTTGAAAAATATACTATACTTTTGCATTTGATATTTGGCCGAATGTCGGGGAGCCGTATTTTAATAGGGGTCTTATTGCGGTTCTTTTTAATGAAAGACCTCTTGGAACAAAAAAAATAATTGAGATGAAAAAAACTTATTTATTGCCGACTTATTTCAGGAAAATAGGTTTGGTTTTGACAGTCTTGGTTCTATTGTGTTATTGTTTTGATCTTGATTGTAGTTATCATACTTATTCACTTTTTGGGGATAGTTCTGATATTTTTAATGCCAAGTGGTTTTGCAAGACTAAAACATCTCTTGTAACCACGGTCTATCCGGTCCTTCTCATAATAGGTTTGTCTTTTATTGCCTTTTCACGCAATAAAGTTGAGGATGAATATATTGTGAAGATAAGAGAACAGGCATTTGTTTGGTCTATGTTTGTAGATTATGTTTTTGTGATTCTCATTACTCTTTTCATATATGGACCGATGTATATTTCTCTCTCTTTATATGATATCTATATTTTTCTTGTAGTGTTTATCTGCAGATTCAACTATAAGATGTACAAATTTAAAAAGACTTACAGAAATGAAGAATGATATAAGGGTTCAGCGTGCCATATTAAATATCTCGCAGCAGGAATTGGCTGAAAGGGTTGGTGTGAGTCGTCAGACAATAAATGCGATAGAATTGGGGAAGTATATTCCTTCGGGATTAGTGATGATGAAGATAGCCGCTGTTTGCAATAAAAAGGTTGATGATATCTTTGTTTTGGAGGAAAAAGACTGGGAGTAAATTTAAATATTGTTAAAATGAATGACAAGGAAAATATGATTAAATAGTTGCAAACAAGGACTTTATGGATGAAAAACTATGTTTTAATGTCTTGAGAATTGAAAAATATGAACTCATGTTGTCAACTTCAGTTGATTTTTTAAAGAATAAGCATTGAAAAAAATAAGGACTTGGGAGCCCCAAGTCCTTATTTTGCAATGATTTGTCTTATTTCTTGATATTAGGTTCTTCCAATCCATATCCTTTTTTGCGATCTTCCATTTTTAAGAAGAAACTGAATATGAATGCAAGAACTCCGAAACTGGAGAATATTATCATAGGCATTAAATAACCTCCTGTTTTGTCAAGAACCTTTCCTATTAAAAGAGGTACGAAACACAATCCAAGATTTTGTACCCAGAATATCAAACAGTAAGCACTTCCGAGGATTTTTTCGTCTATTATTTTTGGAACGCTTGGCCACAAAGCCGCAGGTACCAAAGAAAAACTTACTCCGAGAACTGCAATCAAAAGTACTGCAAACCATTTTTGAGGGAATATCGGAAGCACTAATGCAAAGCTCAGGTGACATACTATCATTATTACGGCTCCCACCATCAGCATTGATGCTCCCTTTCCTTTTCTGTCAAGGAATATGCCCAATACAGGAGTAAGACACATTGCCAATATAGGGAAGAAACTGAACAATCGTGCACCCACTGTTGCGTCCACATCAAGTGTTTTTGAAAGGAAGTCCGGTGCATAACGTTGGAATGGGAAGATTGCTGAATAATACAACACGCAAAGCAAAGCTACAAACCAGAACATTTTGCTGCCGAATACTTTTCCGAGATCTCTCAAATGAAATTCGTCTTCAGGAGATTTTTCTTCGGTTGAAAGACCTGCCTTGATAAGTTGCTTGTCAAACTTTTTGTCCATTACGCTGAATACTGTGAAGAATATGAGTCCTATCAGCAACAGACAAGAGCAGAATGCAATTGGAGCCATTATTGATTGATTGAACTGCTCTGCTATTATAGGAGCTATCCACATTACAGCGAACACACCCAGTCTTGCAATTGCCATTTCGAGACCCATGGCCAATGCCATTTCTTTGCCTTTGAACCATTTGGCTATTGATTTTGATACCGTTGTTCCAGCCATTTCGCATCCACAACCGAATATCATGAAGCCCAAACTAGCCATCTTGGCACTTCCTGGCATGTCAGTGTACCAGGAATTCAGCCATGTGCAGAATTCGGTAGTTTGAAACCAGTCGCTTATACCTATATATTTAATACCTGCTCCTATAACCATCAACGAAGCAGAAAGTATACCGGTAAAACGAATACCCATCTTGTCAAGTATTATACCCGCCAAAATAAGAAAACCGCACACATTAAGTATGTACTCGGAAGCTGCATATGTTCCGAATACACTGCTGTCCCATCCTCTCGAACTTTCTATAAGACTTTTCAAAGGCGACATCACGTCTACAAACATGTAGGCAAAAAACATCATCAATGAGATGAGTATCAAAGCCGACCAACGTGCTACGGGACTGTCGTTCAGTAATTTTGTAATTTTTTCCGTCATGTTTTTATTGTTTTTGTTATTTATATTCAATCAATCTTGTTTTTATTGAACATGCAAAACTATCACTTTTTTTGCATAAACCGGTATTTATGGTTGTTGTTTTTTTATTTGCAGGTTCTTTTTTGTGCCTTCAACGATTTTTTTTCTCTATAATTTGTCGAATTATCAAATAAAATTCTAACTTTGCAAGTTCAAAAAACTGTATGTACTTAAATTATAACATAAGGTAGAGATATGCAAAATAAGGGTGTTATTAAGGCCATAGCGGTGGTGTTTGCACTGATTTGTTTGTATCAGTTGTCTTTTACTTACTTTACCAAGAGGGTGGAGAACAATGCCAAAGAGTATGCAACAAATCAATATGCGGTTAATCTTGCTAAGACTTTGGCGAAGGGAGATGCTTTGAGAGAGCAGGAAATCTTTGATTCCATTTCAAGTGCGAGAGGAAATTTCTATTTGGATTCGGTTTCTGAAAAAACAGTCTATAATTTCCTTTGGATAAGGAAGTTTTCTTACAAGGAGTGTAAGGCCAGAGAAGTTAATTTGGGATTGGATTTGAAAGGTGGTATGAATGTCATGATGGAGGTGTCCACTGTGGATGTCTTGAAGAATCTGGCAACGAATCCTGAAGATCCCACGCTGGTGAAATTGATACAGGAAGCAGAAAACGAACATAAAGCTACGGGAGATAAATTCATTGATTGCTTCGAAAGAAAAGTAAATGAAATGAACGAGTCTTCCAAGATAGATCTTTCTGCATTTTTCAGGGTTAAGTTGAAAGAAAAAGGAATAACGGCTAATTCTTCGAATGCGAGTGTCATAGCTGCCATACGCAAGGAGTGTACGGAGGCTTATGACAGAACGTTCCAAGTATTGTCAAAACGTATAGACAAATTTGGTGTTGCTCAGCCGACAATTCAGAAACTGGAAGCTACAGAAAGAATTGCCATAGAGCTTCCCGGCGTAAAGGATCCTCAAAGGGTGAGTAAATTGCTCGAAGGTACTGCCCAACTTCAGTTTTGGTTGGCGGGTGATGCGGCAAATGTATTTCAGTCTTTGGCCTCGGCGGACGAATGGTTGTCGAATGTAGGTACTGATGATTTGTCTGAAACCGATACCGTAGCAATTGACACTGTTGCTCAAAAGAATGCCGACACTACGGTACTGCAAAGTGTGAACAAAACGAACAATAATAAGAAAGATGCACATCCTCTGTTTTCCAAATTTGTCAGATTGAACAATGGTAACTTGCAAAGATGTGTTGTAGGAACAGCGACAGCCGCCAACAAGGATGAGATAGATCGTCTGTTGGCTAAAGCATCTAAGATGTTGCCTCAGGATGTTACTTTTTTATGGGGTGCTAAGCCGATAGACAAGACAAATGAGTATGAATTGTATGTTTTGCAATATACAAACAAGGCAAAGACTCCTTTGTTGGACGGAGATGTGATATCTGATGCGGGAAGTGATTTTGATCAGCACGGACGTCCAGTCGTTAATATGGTCATGAAAGATGCTGCTGCCCATAAATGGGCTAAGATAACAGGCAGCAACATAGGCAACAGTATAGCAATAGTTTTGGACAATCTGGTATATTCCGCGCCTAATGTAGGAAGCGAGATAACGGGAGGTCGTTCAGAGATAAGCGGTAATTTTACTGTCGATGAGGCTAAAGATTTGGCCAATATATTGAAGTCTGGAAAATTGACGGCCCCTGCCAAAATGGTTCAAGAGTCAGTTGTTGGGCCTTCTCTCGGAGCAGAATCGATAAGAACAGGTATTATATCATTTATAGTTGCATTTATATTGGTTTTCGCCTATATGATATTCTTCTACAATATGGCGGGAATAGCGGCTTGTTTGGCATTGTTTGTCAATATATTCTTCTTGTTGGGTATACTTGCTTCGATAGGTGCAGTTCTTACATTGCCTGGTATAGCCGGTATAGTTCTTACAATGGCTATGGCAGTGGATGCAAACGTAATCATATACGAAAGAATCAAGGAGGAACTTCTGGCAGGAAAGAATTTGGGCTCAGCAATAGCAGACGGTTACAAGGTAGCCTATTCGGCTATTATAGATGGTAACGTAACTACATTGTTGACAGGTATAGTTCTGGCGTATTTTGGAAGTGGTCCTATACAAGGATTTGCCATAACATTGTGTATAGGTATATTGACGTCGTTGTTCTCAAGTATTTTTATTTCAAGATTGGTATTTGAGGCAATGTTGAGTAGGAAGAATGCTCATAAAAATATTACTTTTTACACAAAGCTTACAAAGCATTTCTTGGAAAACCCTAAAGTTAATTTTGTTGGAACGCATAAATTGCAGACTGTAATAACGACAGTTTTGGTGATAATATCCGTTGCTTCTTTGGCATTCAAGGGTTTGGATTATGGTATAGATTTCTCTGGAGGACGTACATATGTCATAAGATTTGATCAAGATGTCAATCCTGTTGAGGTTCGTCATTCATTACAGCAAGAGTTTGGAACAGCTCCGGAAGTCAAAACATTTGGTCCTGCTTATCAGGTGAAAGTAACTACCGACTATAAGGTTGAGGATGATAGCGAAGCCGTAAAGGAAGAAGTTATAGCTAAATTGCACAAGGGTACCAAAGATTTATATAAGGACAAGAGCATAACGGTAGACCAATTTAAATCGACAATGAAGAGTCCGTTGGGAATAATCAGTTCGGAGATTGTAGGACCTACTATGGCTGATGATATACAAAGGTCTGCAGTCATAGCCGTTTTGATTTCGTTGGTTTTGATATTTGTTTACATAGGATTGAGGTTTAAGAAGTGGCAATATGGTTTGGCCAGTCTTTTGTCTTTGAGTTTCGACGCATTGATAACCATAGGCATTTTCTCATTGTTCAGTGGTATATTACCGTTTAACCTCGAGGTTGACCAGCATTTCATAGCGGCTATTCTTACTGTGATAGGTTATTCCATAAATGATACTGTGATAGTATTTGATCGAGTCCGTGAGAATGTTAGACTTTATCCGAAATCGCCTTATGGAAAGGAAATGAATGACGCAATGAATCAGACTTTGAGTAGAACATTCAATACTTTGGGTACTACATTGTTGGTTTTGTTGATAGTGTTTATTTTTGGAGGAGAGGTGTTGAGAGGTTTTGCCTTTGCTTTATTGGTAGGTGTAGCTGTGGGAGGTTTTGCGTCTTTGTGTGTTGCTTGTCCTGTGGCTTATGCATTGATAACACGTTCTAATAAGAAGAAATCGGTGAAGTAATATATGGGTGAATTTTATCTCGGAGATGGTTTTCTCCGAGATAAGTTATTTGTTTTTTTGTGAGATTGCGTTTTTCTTGTAAATTTGCAACTTGTTATATGTGTTTTATATGTGGATTGTAGTTTTTTTATGTGTGTTTTGTGTCGCATATTTTCTGTTGAGGGCTTCTATTGGAGATATGAGAAAGGAGGAAAATGAATGGAAAGATATTTTTGGCTCCGTAAATATTGAAGAAGAAGGTGATATGGCAAGGGAAAAGGCAATAAACGTCGAAAAAACATATGAAAAGCCAAACAATGCTTCCATCAATGAAAATATATGCAAAAAGGAAGATAAGATACATGAGAAAGGAAAGGAGTTTTCCTTGAAAGACGCGATAATTTACAGTTCGATAATAGAGAGACCGTATAAATAAATGAGTAGTAAATGAGATAATTATAAATCTAAGAAAATATATAATGGTATGTTGAGAAAATTATTCTTTACTGTCGGGTTGTTGTTGGCAACCAGTCTGATGTTGTACTCACAGGGAGTCCTTGTAGGTACGATAACAGATGCAAAAACTAAAGAACCGTTACCTTATGTGAATGTCATCGTTAAACAGAATGGTGAAATGAAAGGCGGTGCACAAACAGATTTTAACGGTGACTATCAAATTAAACCATTGCAGCCGGGAGAGTACGATATTGAGGCCTCTTGTGTGGGATATCAAACTTTTATCAGAACGGGTGTAAAGGTTGTTGCAAGCGGTTTTTCAATGGGTGGTAGTATAGAAATGAAAACCATGAGTAAGGAGTTGGATGCTGTGGTAATAGAAGAGTATGCTATACCATTGATAGAACAAGGTTCTTCAGAATCAGGAAAACGTATTTCTGCAGAGGACCTTGACAACATGACCGCCAATACCGTGGATGGGATTATCGCTTCTGTTGGAGGTATAACCGATAACGAAGGTGGCGCAGGAAGTGCGCGTGGAGAATCCAACATGGTGACATATGTGAACGGAGTGCCTAAGAAAGGAAGTGTCAATTTGCCTAAGCAGGCTATTTCAGAAATTCAGGTTACCTTGGGTGGTACTCCAGCAAGTATTGGAGAGGCCATAGGCGGTAGTACCAATATTACGCTTAAGCCGCCTCAAAATAAAATGGAGGGATTTGTTCAATATCAGACATCCGAGTTTTTGGATACTCGTGGTTATCACAGAGGTGATTTCTATTTTACGGGTCCTTTGTATACCAAGACAAACGATTTGGGTGCAAAAAGGAGTGTGATAGGATACCGTTTGTCAGGATTTGTGAACTATACGGCAGACGCTTATATAAGACCAAAGGATAGAAGGTACTATATGGTAAAGGATAATGTTTTGGAGACTTTGAAAACAAAACCTTTGGTATATGACCCCGCAAATGGTTCCGTGAACTATGCAGCAGAGTTTTTGACTTTGAATGATTTTGAAAGAGTGGGACGTAAATCCGATTTATGGTCCACCGGTATTTATTTGGAAGGAGGTTTGAACTTTAGTTTCTCACAAAACAGTACATTACAGATCAATGCTGAATATACCAACAGTTTGGGTATGTCTGGAAGTGTGTCAAATATGTTGTTGAACAACTACAACAATTCGGAAAGCAAGGGAAATAGTTTCCAGGTTATGGGAGATTTTACTCAGAAGATACCTGGTGATACATCTTCTTTCATAAATAACATAATATTCAATTTGACTGCATCTTATTCAAGATCTTATTCTGAATTGTACAACAAAGATCATGGAGACAATTTGTTCCGTTATGGACATGTAGGAACATTTGACAGACTTTTCAAGAATACTTATGAGTTGACTAGAAAGGATATAGACGGTGATGGCAGCGAGGAGTATGTGTATGAACATAACGGTTGGATGGAATACGAGGTTGACTACACTCCTTCGGAATATAATCCCGGTTTAGCGGCTTATACGTCACAATTGTATAATGACCCGGATTTTGCGGCTATAAGACCTTACTTGTATAACTTTGAAAATATAACTTTGTTCCGTGGTGTTTTGAACGGAGGATTTCCTTCTTCTGTTTACAGTATGTTTACCAATGTAGGAGTTGCAGGTTCTTCTTATCAGAAATCGGAAGCCCAGTATATATATGCTTCCGCAAGAATTTCTGCTGACATAGGAAAACACGCAATAGAGTTGGGATTTCAGTATGATCAGTCTATTTACAGAGGTTATAGTTTGGCAGCATCTTCTTTATGGACAATCATGAGACAAGAAGCAAACCAACACTTGTTGTACCGTGATTTAGACAATCCTATAATAGATGAATCGGGTATGTATCCTTATGTTACGTATGATCGTAAGTACGATGCAGGAAGCCAAACATTTTTTGATAAAAGATTACGTGAAAAGTTAGGTCTTGCTATAGATGGAACTGAATATATAAACATAGATGCGTATGATCCTTCCACGTTCTCTTTGGATATGTTCTCTGCTGATGAATTGTATAATACAGGAGGAAGCAATGCCATAGTAAGTTATTATGGTTACGATCATACAGGAAAAAAAGTAACAGGTAAACAGTCATTGCAGGATTATTTCCTTGGAGTTGACGGACAGAGAAGGATAGGAGCATGGGAACCTATATATATGGCTGGATATATTCAGGATAAGTTTTATTTCAGAGATTTGATTTTCAATGTGGGTGTTCGTGTCGACAGATTTGACGGCAACCAAATGGGATTGAAAGATCCTTATACATTGTATTCGTCCTATACGGCCGGAGAATTGAGGCAGGGTGGACGTACGGATATACCTAATGCTATAGGAGATGACTATATAGTTTATGTTGACAAGCTTAATTCCACGTCAACTATGGACAATGTCAATATCACTGGATATAGAAACAGCAATGGTAACAGTTGGTATAATGCAAACGGAGAACTTGTTTCAAATCCTAATGATGTTGCCGGTGCATCGGGACAGCCGTTGCCTTTCAGAAAAGGAACGTTGAGAGAGACGGGATTGCCTGCTAACATATCTGTTGATGCGTTTAAGGATTATGAACCTCAGATCGTTGCGATGCCTCGTATAGCATTCTCATTCCCTGTTTCAGATAAGTCGGAGTTCAAGGCATCCTATGATGTGATTGCCCGTCGTCCTACCGAATCTGCATGGCAGGCAAGTTATGAAAACTATTTGTATATGGAAAAGATGTCAGGGGCTGTTTTGACAAATCCTAATTTGAAACCGGAGAAGATAACGAACTATGAATTGGGATTCCAACAAGTGTTATCAAAGTCTTCGGCGTTTGGTATCACTGCTTATTACAAGCAGACAAGAGATCTGATAGCTTTGGTTCAATACGTGGGAGCTGACCCTACAAATACATATTATTCTTACGACAATCAAGATTTTAGAACAACGAAGGGTATGACAATCTCTTACGATTTGAGACGTTCTAAAAATGTAAGGATAAATGCAAACTATACTTTGCAGTATGCTGAGGGTACCACCGGATTGCCTACGACCACTTTGGTCTCATTGATTAGAGCTGGATATCCTAATGTGAAGATGTTGTTCCCTATAGAAGACGATAGAAGACATGAGTTCAAGGTAAATCTTGACTTCAGATATCAAGGCGGAGATAAATACAACGGACCTACAACAAAAAGAACGGTGGTAGACAAGGATGGTAATGAAAAGGTAAAAGTAATCAGATGGTTTCAGAATTTTGGAGTTAACATAACGGGAGTCGCTCAGTCCGGAGCTCCTTACACTAAGTATCACAGCAATATTCAGAATACCATAGTAGGTAGTTATAGAGGGGCTCGTTTGCCTTGGACCTTCCGTGTGGATTTGAATGTTGATAAGTCTTACAATATTAAGGTTGGCAAGAGACCTACCGTTTTGACTCTTTTCGCGAGAATAACCAACGTATTTAATATTAAGAATATCAGAGGTGTTTACGGAGTTACTGGAGACCCTGATGATAATGGTTATTTGACAGACCCTGAAACACAGACGATCATTGCGGGTCAGTTGAATGAGCAGTCATACAGGGATTATTATATGATGTATTACAACAATGCATATTATAATTATTCCACTCCGAGAATGGTTTATTTGGGAGTTTCTTATCAGTTCTAATTATTGATTAAATAATGAGTTATATGAAATATATTAGCAGTAAAGTATCGTTATTATTGATGTGCTTGCTACTTGTTGGTGGAGCGGTTCATGCCGAGAAGTTTAAATATGCGGCTTCCAAGAAACCAACCAAGAAAGCGGAATTGGAAAGATGTCGTAGAGGACAGGGTTCTGCCGAGTTGAGCATAAACAACGTTAGAGCGCGTATCAATACATGGGGAAACATGTGGTATGATGGTGCGACGGCTCGTTATTTTGTTCCAAAGGACGGAAACAGTACGGCCATGTATTGTGCGGCCTTGTGGATTGGAGGACAGGATGCCAACCTTCAGTTGCGTGTTGCGGCTTTGAGATTCGGTCAGGATGGAGATGACTTTTGGCCGGGACCTTTGACTGTGGATGCAAATGCTTCGGTTGATAAGGCTGTTTGCGAACAATGGGACAAACACTTCAGAATAACCAAGGCCGAGGTAGAGTATTTCGTGGCGGGAATAGAAAAAAATGCGGCAGGTCAGGTTGTATCGGTGGATGCCAGCAGAGCAACGGAAGCCATAAAGACATGGCCTGCTCACGGAGACCAGACTAAGAAACAGTCCAGATTTTTGGCTCCTTTCTTTGACCAGAATGGTGATGGAGTTTATAGTTGGGAAGAAGGTGACTATCCTTATTATGATTTGAGCGGAGAGTTGTGTCCGGCTAAGATAAAGGCAAATTTGCCTCCCGGAACTCCTTATACTCCTACGCCAACAATGGAATCCGACCCTAATTATGGTACGGGAGGAGTTGTTCCCGCTACGGGAGGATTGTTGGTGGATCAGGTGCTTAAAGGTGACGAGACCATATGGTGGGTGTTTAACGACAAGGGCAATGCTCACACAGAGTCCAAGTCTGAAAATCCTATCGGATTGGAAATAAGGGCTCAGGCCTTTGCATTTACAATGAGCGATGAAATAAACAATATGACTTTTTACTCTTATGAGATTATAAACCGTTCGACATTCGTTTTGACCAACACATATTTTTCCCAATGGGTCGACTCCGATTTGGGATATGCTCAGGATGACTATGTGGGATGTGATGTGGAAAGAGGATTGGGATATTGTTACAACGGTAAGGCTACCGATGGTCCGGGTACGGGTGCTTATTCAGGAAATCCTCCAGCTGTCGGTATAGACTTTTTCCAAGGACCTTATATGGATCCTGACGGAATAGATAATCCAAAGGTTGATGTTGACAAGTTTATAGATGTTTATGGTTCGGCAGCGTTGGAACCATATAAGAATGAGGATGGAACGGTCAATAATATATTGTTGACGGATGATGCTTATAAGTATAAAGAAGCTTGGTATCCGAAATCGAGAGATTCCGTAAATGCTTGTGCAATCAACGGTGTTAACTTTGGTAACGGAATAGTTGACGATGAGCGTTTCGGTATGCGTAGGTTTGTATATTACAATAATGATTTGGGTAATAATGGTGAGCCTGATAAGGCAACCGACTATTACAACTATTTGAGAGGAGTTTGGAAAGACGGTAGCAAGATGTGTTTCGGAGGAAACGGTTACAATTCAGGAGCGGGGTTGAATACGGCTGTTAAAACAGACTTCATGTTCCCTGGAACTTCCGATATATGGGGTTGGGGAACAAGGACAGGCGGTAATGAGGATGTCGGCAAACAGGAGTGGACGGAACAAACCGCAGGTAATTCTCCTGGTGACAGACGTTTCATGCAGTCAGCCGGTCCTTTCACCTTGAAACCGGGAGCAATCAACTATATTACTGTAGGTATTCCTTTTGCTCAGGCAGTACAAGGCGGTCCTATGGCTTCTGTTGAATTGTTGAGACAAATAGATGACAAGTGTCAGGCTTTGTTCGACAATTGTTTCAATGTAATGGAAGGTCCTGATGCTCCTCAGGTTGTAGTACAGGAATTGGACAGAGAGATAATCCTTTATTTGACAAATGAGTCAGGTAATAATGTTAATGAATCATACGATATGGAGGATGTTACAATTCCTCGTTCCTATACTGTTACCGGTTCGAATGGACAGGATTCTACAGTGGAGTATGACAGACATTACAGATTTGAAGGTTATCAGATTTTCCAATTGAAGGATGCCACGGTTTCCGTTGCGGATATATATGATGAAAGCAAGGCACAATTGATAGCACAATGTGATATAGAGAATTATGACTCTACACAGAACAATAAGGCGATTGCACAACTTGTCAACTATAGTGAGGTTAACGGATTGTTAACTCCTCAAGTTATGGTTTCCGGAGAGAACAAAGGTATAAGGCATTCTTTCAGAATAACTGAGGATAAGTTCTCAAACAATACGGACAAGAGGGTTGTAAACAATCAGAAATATTACTATGTTGCAATAGCATATGCTTATAACAATTATAAGGAATTTGCACCTGGTGATGCCACAAAGGTTGATGGACAGAAGACTCCTTATCTGGCAAGTAGAAAGCTAGGTGGTGGCGGTAATATAGATCCTGTTGTGGCAATACCTCACATGGTTAATTCGGAACAGAACGGAACATTGGTACAGTCTTCTTACGGAGTATCGCCTGAGGTGATAAGAATAGAAGGTCAAGGTAATGGAGGATTGGTATTGAACTTTGACAAATCTACCGTAAATCAATTGATGGGTGCCAAAGGTCAGTATCCTGAAGGAGGAGTAAGTGGAGTTGACGGAACCTACAAGAGTTTCGTAGAATATCCTATGTACACGACAAATTATGGTCCGTTGAACATAAAGATAGTTGACCCTCTTAAGGTGCGTGCAGGTTCTTACTTGATAAGACTTGAACCTGCGGAAAGCGGAAATATGAATGATTGTAATTGGGTATTGACGAATTCGGATCCTACCAAGCCTGTATTCGACGATGTGATGGAGGTACGTTCGTCAAGACCTATAGGACAAATCAATGAAGAGATAATATTTGAATTGGGTATATCTATACAACTTTCCAATCCTTCTGCCGTTGCTGAAAGTAACAATAGTACCGTAAGCGGTAAAGAAGCCAGAGGGGGTGCGTTGATAGCAGGTTCCTTGTTGTCTTCGTCAGTTACTTTTGCAAATGCTTCTCAGCCATGGTTGAGTGGAATTGCTGACAATGATGCAGCTCAGGCTACGGACTGGATACGTGCTGGTGGTGTTACCGGTTCTGACGAACAAGGTTTGGCTACGGACTGGTTGGATTATTACTATACCGGAGCATTGAGACCGGATGGATTGGCCGCTATGAGGGTACCTATGGATGCATCTTCAGAGTATGAGAATTGTGCAGGCGGATGGTGGTCTCCTTACAGATTGACTTCTATCTCTAATGAATTCTTCCACCCTGCATTTAATGAAGATTTGTTCTTTAATCCTAATCAACCTTATGATGCGCAGAATGTTGATGCACAGAATGCATTGAAAGTGCCAAGTTTGATTTATAACGACATGAACAATTTGGCATCTGTCGACATAGTATTTACAAACGACAAGACAAAATGGACCAGATGTCCTGTGATAGAAATGGGTTCGGATACTCTTTTGACGGAAGGACATGCCAAGAGGTTTACGTTGAGAAAAGGAGCTTCCGTTGACAAGGACGGTAACAGGGAGGAAGGTAGTACCGGTATGGGCTGGTTCCCTGGATATGCCGTTAATCTCGAGACGGGAGAAAGACTTAATATTATGTTCGGAGAAAACTCTGCATTGGGACATCAGAACGGAAGGGATATGTTGTGGAATCCTACCAGTGTTGTTGCGGATGATGGAGGATATGTTTTCGGCGGTATGCATTACATATATATTTTGGGAACATCCGAGGTTAGATACAACAAATTGGGTATAGAAACGATAAAACCTACACGTTATGATGAAGGTGCGTGGGCAAAATCCATGTTGGATATGTTGTCCAGTGCAACAGGATTGTCTGCCGGAGTAGGTACCAACGGTGTTGCCAACAGTCAGAATATTGACGCAGGACACAAACTGTTCTCGACAGTGATGTGGGTTGGAATGCCTCTTGCAACATGTTTCGAGTACGGAAGTGCAAATGTGGCTTTGGATAAGAAGAATCAATCTTTGATACCTACCGATGCTACGGTATCCATAAGGGTAAGAAAACCTTATGCACAGAATTGGTCTACCAACCAATGGGGACAACGTGTTGACGGTGTTCAGAACAACAACTATCCGTTGTATCAGTTCTCCATAAGTGCCGGATTGGCAACGATAATAGGTCACAACGAGACTGCGGTCAGTGCTTTGGATAATATTACGGTAGTACCTAATCCATATTTCGCTGCATCGGAATATGAACAAGACCAGGTGCAGAACCTTGTAAAGATAACCAACCTTCCTCCTGACTGTTATATCACTATTTATTCCGTTGACGGAACTGTGGTGAGGAAGTTGAGAGGTCCATCGGCATCTTTGGTTTCAGGTGGTGGTACGGCACTTACTTCTGTCGACTGGGATTTGAAGAACCATAAAGGTTTACCGATATCCGGAGGCGTTTATCTGATACACATAAAGGCTGACGGTGTCGGAGAGAAACTAATTAAGTGGTTTGGTTCTTTGAGACCTGTAGACTTGAATTCATTCCAATAATCGATAAACATTGCATGGTAAACTTATTAAGAATATAGAGAAATGAGAAATATATATAGAATATTGGCATGTGTTGTGTTTGGCATCTTGATGATGCCAAGCATAACGGCAAATGCAGGGAATGACGATAGAAGGGGAACATCCGGAGCCGGCGAACTTCTGATAAATCCGTGGGTCAGGAGTTCAGGATGGTCGAGTGTCAATACGGCTTGCGGTAGCGGAGTAGATGCATTGTTCAGCAACGTTGCGGGATTGGCTCATACAACTGGTACCGAGGCTGTGTTCGGTTATACTGCATGGTTGCAAAATTCCGGCATAAGCAATATAGCAGCCGGCTTGTCTCAAAGTCTTGGAGATTATGGCGTGTTGGGCTTGACGGTTAATTCCATGAATTTCGGAACTATAGAAAGAACAACGGTCAGCAGCCCGGAGATAGGAAACAACGGAACATATAAGATAAGCATGATGAACATAGCGGTATCATACGCGAAAGCCTTTTCGACTTCCATTTTTGCTGGAGCAACGATGAAGTTGGTGACCGAGGGAATAGACAACGTTACCGGAACGGGCTTTGCAATCGATGCAGGTGTTCAGTATGTTACGGGTGAAAATTATGAGTTGAAATTCGGTATAGCCCTTAAGAACTGGGGTCCTTCGATGAGTTTTTCTGGAGACGGTCTTTCAATAAGTGCCTTACCTGACGGTTTCAGCCATAGTCAGACAATGGAACAGCGTTCATCTACTTTTGAACTTCCTTCCAGCCTGAACATAGGTATGTCTTATGACTTCTTGTTTTCGGAGAACAAACACAGAATAACCCTTGCAGGAAACTTTTCTTCAATGGCATTCGGAAAGGACTTGTACACGGTAGGTCTTGAATACGGATTCATGAAGTACTTCATGTTGAGAGCAGGATATTCCTATGAGGCGGAGTTGTGGGAAAGCGTTTATGACGAAAACGGTTCTACTTCCCTTATGTCAGGTTTTTCATGCGGAGCTTCCGTTATAGCACCTTTGTCAAAGGCAAAGAACGGAAAGAAAAACGGAACGAATCTTTCGTTTGATTACAGTTTCAGGGCAACGAAGATAATGGGAGGCATACATTCCGTAGGTCTTGCTATATCTCTATAAGGGATAAGACATAATAGAGTAACGATTAAAAATCGAAGACTGTTCGTACGACAGTCTTCGATTTATTTTTAAATGATAAACACACAAATTTACATGGCAGAAATCAAGTATTATTCAAAGGAGGGTCTTCAAAAACTCAAGGATGATTTACATCATATGATAACGGTTGACAGACCTGCGATATCGGCGGCTATAGCGGAGGCAAGAGACAAGGGAGACTTGTCTGAAAATGCCGAATACGATGCGGCAAAAGAAGCACAGGGTTTGCTGGAAGCCAAGATATCCAAGTTACAGGCTCTTATAGCCAATGCACGTTTGCTGGACGAATCGAAGATAGATACATCAAAGGTTCTTTTAATGTCCAAGGTAGAGTTTATAAATTTGGGCATAAAGAAGAAAATGACCTATGAAATCGTACCGGAGAGCGAAGCGGATTTGAAAACGGGCAAGATATCCATCACATCGCCAATAGCCAAGGGCTTATTGGGCAAAAGGGTAGGAGAGATAGCCGAAATAGAGGTTCCGGCAGGTAAAATGAGATTGGAAATAACAAAAATAACGAGGGAATAGACATGTCTTCAATATTCACAAAGATAATAAACGGCGAGATACCTTCCTACAAGATAGCGGAGGATGAGAATTGTTATGCGTGTTTGGACATTTCGCCCTTGGCAGAGGGGCATACGCTGGTTGTTCCCAAAAAGGAAACGGATTACATAT
This sequence comes from Candidatus Onthomorpha intestinigallinarum, assembly GCA_019114015.1. GTDB lineage: Bacteria > Bacteroidota > Bacteroidia > Bacteroidales > P3 > Onthomorpha > Onthomorpha intestinigallinarum. The sequence goes on from DXGG01000132.1 coordinate 16,504, forward strand.
TCGACAAAGACGACGAATTGTTGGGTAAACTGTTCGTATTTGCAAAAAAGGTGGCAAAGGCCATAAAGCAGGTTGAGGAATGCGAGAAGGTGGGTATGGCCGTAATAGGATTGGATGTTAGACATGCACACATACATCTTGTGCCTTTGCAAAAAGTTTCGGATATGGATTTTTCAAAGCCAAAAATGAGTTTTACGCCCGAACAGATGGAGAAAACGGCAAGAAAAATTGCGGCTAAGGTTGAGTTGTAATTAAGATAGGTTTTTGTAGAATCAAATTCCGCCGTTACGGAATAAAGAAAGGGAAAATTGAAATCAAGATTCAATTTTCCCTTTCTTTATTCCGTATTGTTTTCCTTTCTTTTATTTCGGCAAGGCCTTGAAACCTCTTCCGAGGATCTCACTGCTGTCTATGACGTTTATGAAAGCATTGGGATCTATTGAGCGTATGCCGGATTTAAGTTTCACGAATTCGGCTCTTGAAACAGTGGTGTAAATCACATCCCTTTCAGAACCCTTGTACATTCCCACTCCCTTAAAGCAAGTGCCGCCGCGGTTCAGGTCATTTATTATGGCGTCTCTCACCTCATCGTATTTGTCCGTCACAATGAATATGGTCTTGTATGTCTTCAGTCCGTCTACCACTATATCTATTATTTTGCCTTCTATCACTATAAGCAATATGGAGTATGCAGGAAGTCTCAAGTCCGGTGAAATAAGCAATGTAGAAAGGGCTATGCAGGAATCGACTATTATTACCAGTGTGCCGAGTGATATTCCGGAGTATTTGTTTATTATCATCGATATTATGTCGCTTCCTCCGGAGGTTGCACCCGATTTGAATATCATTCCTATGCCTATACCGTACAGAAGACCCGCCAACAAGGTGTTGAGCAAATAATCGGGAAGGAAATAATCGCTTGTGTTGGTTATCATTATTGCATCGGTCGGCAGATTGGACGAATCGGAGAATATCTCGCCTATGTGTATTAGCGGAACGTAACCCCAATATGTTTCTATAAAGTGTGTGAAAATCCAGCCGAGGGCAATGGATACAATCGTCTTTACTCCGAATTTGGGTCCGAGAATAATGCTTCCTATAACCAACAGAGGAATTTCCATTGCCATCAGGAATATTGTCAAAGGCGTACCGGTCAATGCGGTCAATACGTTTGCCAGACCGTACACTCCTCCGGGTGCGAGGTGATATGGCATGGCGAACATGACATCGGCAAGCACGAATAGAAACGTACCGAAAAATATGTACGCATAGGATTTGAACCATTGTTTTGAAAAAACCTTCTCGTTCGGGTCCACAAGCTGGCCGAACCAGTTCTTCAGGGCGTTCTGTTTTTGTGTCATGATTTTTATTTGTTTGTGAAAAATTTGAGGTTGCAAAGGTAATACTTTTTTCCTTACGTACAAGGATAGCAATTTGGGTGAAAGCGGTGTTGTTTCTAAAATAAATTAGTATCTTTGCAGACATGTTTTTTGATTAAAATAAATATAGTTCAGATATGACAAGAGACACACAAATCTTCGACCTTATAAAGAAGGAAAGAGAAAGACAGACAAAAGGAATTGAATTGATAGCTTCCGAGAACTTTGTTTCGGATCAGGTTATGGAAGCTATGGGCAGCGTGATGACCAACAAGTATGCCGAAGGTTATCCGGGAAAAAGATATTACGGAGGCTGTCAGATAGTAGATCAAAGCGAGCAATTGGCAATAGACAGAGCGAAGCAGTTGTTCGGTGCATGCTGGGCGAATGTTCAGCCGCATTCCGGTGCTCAGGCCAACATGGCTGTATTTTTTGCATGCCTTAATCCCGGCGATACTTTTATGGGATTGGACTTGAATCATGGCGGCCATCTTTCACACGGTTCTCCGGTGAACATATCTGGCACTTATTTCAAGCAGGTTGCCTATGGTGTGAGCGAAGAGACGGGACGAATCGACTATGATATGATGGAAAGGGTTGCAAGAGAGCATAAACCCAAATTGATTATAGGTGGAGCGAGTGCATATTCGAGAGATTTCGACTGGAAGAGAATGAGGGCTTTGGCCGATGAGATAGGTGCAATACTTATGGGCGACATATCGCATCCTGCAGGCCTTATAGCGAAGGGTGAATTGAATAACGCAGTGGAATATTGCCACATTGTTACCACTACCACACACAAGACACTTCGCGGACCGAGAGGCGGTATGATTCTTATGGGAAAGGATTTTCCTAATCCTATGGGAAAGACTACTCCTAAGGGAGAGATAAAGATGATGAGTGCTGTTTTGGATTCAGCTGTTTTCCCAGGTTGTCAGGGAGGTCCTTTGGAACATGTCATAGCTGCAAAGGCTGTTGCTTTCGGAGAAGCCTTGACGGAGGATTATGCAAGGTATATCAAGCAGGTTAGAAAGAATGCGGCGGCAATGGCCGAGGCTTTCGTAAAGAGAGGTTACAAGGTTATATCCAATGGAACGGACAATCATTTGATGTTGATAGACCTGAGGACCAAGTTCCCTGAGCTTACCGGAAAGGTGGCCGAGAACACTCTTGTGAAGGCAGACATAACAATAAACAAAAACATGGTTCCTTTCGATTCCCGCTCGCCATTCCAGACTTCAGGTATACGTGTGGGAACTCCTGCGATAACTACAAGAGGTTTGAAGGAGGATGAGATGGATGCGATTGTGGGAATGATAGATGCTATCTTGTCCGACGTTAACAACGAGTCCTTGATAGAGGAAACGCGCAAGAAAGTCAATGCAATGATGGAGAACCGTCCTTTGTTTGCCTGGTAGGAATCATAAAGTTGTTCTCAATGATAAATAATAAATGATGGGGCGGCCGCTTTTGCAGTCGCCCCATTTTTTTTGCTCAGTCGAACTTGATGCTTTGTATCGGACTTATTCTGCTTATGCTTCTGGCAGGAATGAGCAAGGCGAGTGAACATATTATCATGCTTGCGACATTTACCGTGATTATCCGCCACGGATCCATTTCTATTGGAACGCTGTCAAGGTAATAACTTTCCTGATCCAGTCCGATAAGCCTGAAGCGGTTTTGCAGATACATTATGCCAAGGGCCAGGGCATTTCCCAAAAGCATTGCTTTGATTGTTATGTTGACCGTCTTGTACATGTAGATTTTTATGATGCTTGAAGTGCTTGCCCCAAGACTTTTAAGTATGCCTATGTGTTGTGTTTGTTCGAAAGTCATTGTCAACAGTGTAGAGCATGCGGTTATTATGGTTACCAATGTCATCAATATCAGTATTATTATGACATTGGAATCCAACAAATCGAGCCAGGCAAACAGATTCGGCTCCATATCTTCTATGGTTGCAACGGTTTTGTCCTGTGATAGCATATGATATATGCTTTGGGCGGATGATTGCAGTTTGGAGAAGTCTTTGAGTTTTACTTCATAACCGCTGTATTGAGATTCTTGCCATTTGTTCAACTGTTGTATTACCGATGCATTGCAGATGACGAACTGATCATCGTAGTCTCCAAGACCTGTCTGATAGATTCCTGCAACTCTGAACGGTCTTACTCTGTAATTCCCTTCTATGAAGAAATAGACCCTTAGCTTGTCCCCGGTTTTAAGCAGCATTTTGTCCGCTATGTTTTTTGAGATGAGAACATCCTGTCTTGAATCGTTTTTTTTGTAATCGGGTATTTCGCCCTCCAACAGATGTTGCCTGAAAAATTCTGAGTCGAAGTTTGGGGCAACGCCTTTGAGCAAAACTCCATGGAAGTCTTTTTCCGTCTTTATCGACCCTGCCATAAGAGTGTAAGGCTCCAGTCGCTTTACATTTTCAATGGACAATATGTCCTTTTTTTCATTTGGAGAAAGCGTGAAAGGTATTGCGGCATCGCCATAGTTGATTGTATAAGGCAAAAGATGAATGTGTGAGGTAAATCCCGTTATTTTTTCTTTTATCTGGTTTTTAAATCCTTCGAGTACTCCGACTGAAACCAACATGACGGCTATGGAAAGAGCTATGCTTACGGTTGCAATCTTGACTATCGGACGGGAGAATATTCTTCCTTCCTGTTTAAGCAGGCGTTCGGCTACAAAAAATTCGAAATTCATGTTGCAAAGATAGTACTTAATCGATTAAGCATGAATCGGTAGAGATCTTTTTTCCATTTCGGTTTTTATGAAGAAAAAGTTCCAAAAACAGAACAGTATTATTCCTGCCTGATTGTCAAAGGTGTCTTCAGTGAACATTGAAAGAATGAACACCAGGAAGAATACCGAATAATAAGGGTTTTTATTCATGTTCAGTCTGAACAAAGGATAGAAAAGGAAAATACAAAAGATGATGAATCCCACTATGCCGAAGGTAAGTGTTATTGAGATATACTGATTGTGGCTTTTTAGACCTTCTCCTTGCAGTTGCGAGTTGTTTTCACGCATTTGTTTTTCTATTTCGCTTGTTGCGTCCCCGGTGCCGACACCGAACAAAATGTTTTGCTTAATTGCTTCAATGCTGTTGTACCACAAGTCGAGTCTTTGTATTAGTGAAGAACCTTTTACATGTCCTTGTTTTCTGTATGCTTCTATTTCGAAAAATATCTTGTAAAGTCTTTCCTTTATCGGATTGTTTTCGGCATAAACATAGTTGGGTATGCCGTTTTTTATGTTGGTCAAGTCCGCACTGTCCAGTTGAGACCAACCCTTAAGGTCTTTTGTGAGGCCTTTTGAATTCAAATACCTTAATGCTATGTCGGTATAAGAATAAGATTCAAATTTGTCATTTTCGGTTTTGCCAAGATATTTTTTTAAACCCATGTTCAATTGCTCGGCATCGACATTGTCATATATGTAATGTCCGTTTTCTATCATCATTTCCTTTTCTACGCTATCTTTTGGAACGAAGTAATCTTTGGCATAAACGGAAATAATATGGATGAAAGGCATTATTAACACAAATGGAATCAAAAAAAATATCAGAGATTTTCTGTTGGTCAGATTGTTTAATCCGTATCTTATCGAGAAAAATACTATGATACATAATATCAGACAAATTCCTGTAAGTGATGCAGATATTAAAAGATAAATGCAGAACCAAAGAATGAAGAATATAAGCAATGCGATATTTTCTTTCTTCAGGGCTTTATGATTTCTATATGTGTATATGGTCATGAAGCTTACAGCCAATACCAGATTAATTGCAAAACGTATGTGGGAGCAATATGGCATTATAGTTCTGTAATCTGGATTCTCCGTATTCAGCAGATTGTATACACCTATACATGTCGCTACAAAAAGGGTTAAAATATAGAGAGAAGCCAATTGTTTCAATGATTTTTCTTTTGGCAAGTCAATCGAAAAAAAATAAAGAGGAAATACAAGGAAAGGAAGTAGTTTGTTTAGTTGTGCTAATGCCGTATTGACGTTTTGCGACCATAAGATACCCAAACAGACAAGTATGAAGAAAGACAGGGAAACGATTAAAATGTCTTTTGGAGTTTTCTTCAGAGTTGATTTGGATATAAAAACCGTTCTGATAGCCATCATTATCAATGCAAGAGACATGAGAGCATGGGAGAATACCATTCCAATGATTGCAATGGCAACGGTTATTGTGTCGTAATGTGTCTTTAAATCGCATGTCCTCACAATTGTGAAAACTGAAAAACAGAACTTTTATTGTCGAAATCGGAACATGGCTTGGAAAAATCAAAAAAATAATTTCTATATTTGCAGTTTATTTTTAAAATCATATTACTTCTGAACATGAAAAAATTGGCAGTAATCGCTTTTGGAGGAAATGCTTTGCTTAGAAGCGGGCAGAAAGGTACTTATCAGGAACAGATAAAGAATGTAACGGAGACTTGCGACTCTTTGTTAAGTTTATTGAAACAGGACTACAACATAGTTATAGGACATGGTAATGGTCCGCAGGTCGGCAATGTAATGTTGCAGCATGAAGCAGGAAAGAAGAAGTTCAATATAGAATCCATGCCTATGGATTTTTGTGTTGCGGAAACGCAGGGCTCGATAGGTTATTTGATTGAGCAGGGATTCAGGAATGTTTTTGCAAGGGAAGACATACATCGCAACGTATTGACATTGCTTACACAGGTTGTTGTGGATAAAAACGACAATGCTTTTCGGAATCCGGTCAAACCGGTCGGACCTTATTATACAAAGGAGGAAGCGGAAACTTTTGCAAAGGAGAACGGCTGCAAGTATGCAAAGGACTCCAAGAGTGACAAATATAGAAAAGTTGTAGCCTCACCTAAGCCTTTGAAGATAATGAACATAGACATTGTCAAGCAGCTCGCTTTGGACGGGAACATCGTTGTCACTGTCGGAGGCGGAGGAATACCGGTTGTGGAGGAAAACGGCATAAAAGGTGTGGAGGCCGTGATTGACAAGGATTTGGCTTCTGCATTGACAGCCGTTGAAATAGGAGCTGATGAGTTTTATATATTGACCGATGTTCCTAAGGTATATATCAATTTCCGCAAGCCGGGAGAATTGGCTCTTGACGTAATAACCGTAAAACAGGCGGAGGAATATCTGGAACAGGGACAGTTCGGAGAAGGTTCTATGGCTCCCAAGATTAGAGCAGCCTTGCACTTTGTAAAGAATGGGGGCAAGGAATGTATAATAACGGAAGCAGGCCAGTTGGGTAATTCCAATTGCGGTACAAGGATAATATGGTAGCATTCATCGATTGTTGACAATGTTGTCTTACGGCATAAAAATCAAGAAATAAGGATTTGAAATAACAAATAAACAAACAAGTTATGGCATTCAATTTAAGAAACAGAAACTTTTTGAAGTTGTTGGATTTCACACCTAAGGAAATTCAATACATGTTGGATTTGGCTCGTGATTTGAAAAGAGCAAAATATGCGGGTACGGAACAACCTACATTAAAAGGCAAGAACATTGCTTTGATATTCGAGAAAACCTCGACCCGTACAAGATGTGCGTTTGAGGTTGCGGCCTACGACCAAGGTGCACACGTTACATATTTGGGACCTTCCGGTTCTCAGATAGGAGTGAAGGAGTCCATGAAAGATACGGCTCGTGTATTGGGACGCATGTTTGACGGTATAGAATATCGTGGCTTTGATCAGGCAACGGTTGAAGAACTTGCTAAATATGCCGGAGTACCTGTATGGAACGGTTTGACCAATGAGTTTCATCCTACGCAGATATTGGCAGACTTCCTTACTATGAGCGAACATGTGGACAAACCGTTGCACAAGGTGTCTTATGCTTATTTGGGGGATGCTCGTTTCAACATGGGTAACTCTCTTATGGTCGGAGGTGTAAAGATGGGTATGGATGTACGTATTGTTGCACCTAAAAAATTACAGCCTTCAAAAGAACTTATAGCTACGTGTAAGGAAATAGCCAAAGAAACAGGTGCAACATTGACCGTTACGGATAATGTTGACAAAGGAGTTAAGGGTTGTGATTTTCTTTATACCGATGTTTGGGTATCTATGGGTGAACCTGCCGAGGTTTGGGCGGAAAGAATAAAACTGTTGAAACCTTATCAGGTAAATAAGGAAACCATGGAGAAAACCGGTAATCCTAAATGCAAGTTCATGCACTGTCTTCCTGCTTATCACAATCTTGAAACACAGGTCGGAAGAGACGTACACAAACAATTCGGAATGGATGGATTGGAAGTTACGGAAGATGTGTTCGAATCTGAGAACTCAATAGTATTTGACGAAGCGGAAAATCGTATGCATACCATCAAGGCTGTGATGGTTGCAACATTGGGAGACTAAAGGTTTTTGAAAGCAATATTTTCAAACAGGACGGCAACTCATAGTTTGTCGTCTTGTTTGTTTTTTATCTTGAGCGTTTTTAGATACGGTTTCATCTCTGGGTTTATCCTGTTGCTTTCTATGGCTTTCTGTATGGTTTTGTTGTGTACCCAGTCGTCCAGTCTTTTTTCTTCAAGAAAAACAATGGTCTTTTCGTATTGTTTGCCAAGACTTGTGGCAAAAAACCACGCTTGCATCATTCTTATGTAATATTCCTTGCTGTGGATGTCGGCTACAAGATTCAACCACTCTTTGTTAAAATATGGTTCGTTCAAAAAATATTTCATAAGAATGGACATTCCGAATCTGCAAGTATAGGTCTTTTCGGATGCGATCCATTTGCGTAAAACAGGAACAAGGTTCGGTATGTTTCTGCCTAAAATTTTTGGAGAGCAGATATCGCAGGTAGCCCAATTGTCTACGTAAGGAAGAAATCTGTCCAATTCTTCTATACACCGCTCGAAATCCTTTATTTGCTCTATCAGAAAGGCATGAAGATTGTTTTCTTCAAAATATGTATGAGGCAGGGAGTTTAGAAAACATTCCGTTTCGTTTTTGTTGTATAACCGTTTTGCCAACATTCTCAACGGTATGGTACGGATACCTATTATTTTTTCCTTGTTGACATTCGGAACAAGTTTGGCGGTAAATTCTCTGTATTTTTCGTCTTGTAAAGCGAACAGCTCTTTTTGAATATCCATATTATTTTTTCGGTTTGTAGGAATATCTGTTGCCGAATCTCTCCAACGGTATTTTAAATGTGGGAAATCCTGTGGAATAGGGAGCGATTTCGTATTGTTGAAAATATATTACGATACAATTGTCTTCAATGTAAAATTCCGTATCGGGATTTATACCTTTGAATGCTTTGTCGAAAAACAAGTCTTTTTTTGCTGCCGTTTCTTTGTAAATAAAATCATTTATGACGGTTTCGTAATCGTAGTTTTCGACAAATAAATCGCGCAGTTTTAAAACCTTTCCGAGTTTTTTGTCAAGTGTGTATCCTTTTTTTGCCGATATTCCGTGAGCACCACCCAAAAAAGTGTAATAATCCATATAAAAACTTATAAGTCTGTTGTTCTCAAAGCAGACGGAGTATGAAGCAATACCTTCCGCCTTGAAGTCTTCATTGAATTGTTTAAGTTCTTCGCATATTTTTTCGGACCGTACCTGAGAAATGATTGAATTTATGTTTGACGTGATTTCTCTGTTCAGGAAAATGAACTTTGAGGACTGTATTGAGGGATAGCTTATTTCTATCTTGAAACAATCGTCCTCTTGAAATATATCTTTGTTCTGTATGTAGGCATTCTGCGAAAACAGATTTGATGTCGCAAAAACAACGATACCGAACATAACAATAAAAATGCGCATGTTGTTTTATGAATATAATACGGGCAGCATATTCTCAGAAAACCATGCTGCCCGTAATGTAATGCAATTATTCCGCAGTTGTCGCAATAGGAGTGTAAACCCTTGCTGCAAGTTCTTTGTCCAATTCGTACAATCCGTAGCCGTTGTCACCTATCAACTTCAATTTGTCTATAAGCGTTTTGGCATTGTCCTCCTCTTCCACTTGTTCGTCTATAAACCATTTAAGCATTGACTGTGTTGCATAATCTTTCTCCGCTATTGCAAGCTCATAAAGACTGTTTATCATTGCCGTAACCTCTTTTTCATGTTTCAAGGTGTCTTCAAAAGCTTTCAGAAGACTGTTCCATGATGTCGCAACTTTGCTTATAGGCGTCAATTTCACCTTACCGTCTCTTGACAATATGTAGTTGAAGATTTTTAGGGCGTGATCCTGCTCCTCCTTGAACTGTACATTAAACCAGTTGCTTGCTCCGGCAAGTCCTTTGTCGGACATGTCAGCCGCCATTGACAAATAAAGATATGCAGACCAAAATTCCGCATTTATCTGGGCATTTAAAGCCTCTTCCAATTTTTTACTTAACATTTTTACCTCCTTGTCTTGATTAAATGTTTCTGCAAAAATATACATTTTGTTCAGAACTTGCAAAATTGTTACTTTTGCACGCTGTTAAAAAATGCGATTATGAACTATAACGAGACCATAGAATATTTATACGCTTGCCTGCCCATGTTTCAAAGGATAGGTGCAGCGGCTTACAAGGCGGACATACACAACACGGTTGAACTGATGAAACGTTTGGGCAATCCCGAACGCAGATTCAAATCCGTACATGTGGCAGGCACAAACGGTAAGGGTTCATCAGCTCATTTGATAGCTTCCATATTGAGGGAAAAAGGTTTGAAGGTAGGTTTGCATACATCTCCTCATTTGAAGGATTTCAGGGAAAGAATAAAAGTCGATGACATTATGTGCAGCGAACAGTTTGTTATTGACTTTGTGGAAAAATACCGCAGTGATATAGAGGAAATAAAACCTTCGTTTTTTGAGATGGCGGTTGCCATGGCATTTTTGTATTTTGCGGAAGAAAAGGTAGATGTTGCCGTTGTTGAGGTGGGTATGGGCGGCAGGTTGGATTCGACCAACGTAATCAATCCCTTGGTTT
>DXGG01000133.1 GCA_019114015.1 Candidatus Onthomorpha intestinigallinarum
GCGGTATCCAGTCCGAAAAGAGGCATAGGCGAGACCACCCTTGCTAAGTTGAACGCCATGGCCAGAGAGCGTGGCTTGTCGCTGTTTGACGCGGCCACAAATACCGAACTGCTGCAAACGGCATTCAACTACGGCACCATAAAGAAATTGCAGGACTTCTGCGGCATTATATGCGCATACAGTGCCAAGTGCGACGAGGCCGATGCCTTTGAACTGGGCAGCAGAATCATAGAGGCTTCGGGACTGAAGGACTGTCTGCGAATGGAGAAGACCATGGAGTCGGAGGATCGCATAGCCAACATAGACGAATTGATTGACAGCATGCAGTCCTTCGTGGAGGCGGAGCGTGAGGAACTGGTGAACGAACTGACCGGTGAAAGCCTCGACACCGAGGACAGAAGCCTTGCGGCCTTTATGCAACAGATAAGCCTTGTGAGCGACACCGACAGCACAAGCGATGAAAAGGACTACGTGAGTCTTATGACTATACACGCTTCCAAAGGACTGGAATTCAAGCACGTATTCATAGTGGGCATGGAGGAGAACATATTCCCTTCGCTGTCCGCCCTGGCCTCCATGCAGGAGATGGAGGAGGAAAGGCGTTTGTTCTACGTTGCGATGACACGTGCCAAGTCGTCGCTTTGTCTGACATGTGCATGCACGAGATACGAATACGGACAGCTTACCTTTTCGGAGCCGAGCCGTTTCATACGAGACATAGACCCCCGCTTCCTTGCCGGAGGGGAGGAAAAGAAAAAAAAGGAGCTGCCGAAGTCGGAAACGGACAGGAAGATGTTTCCGTGGATGAAACCGTCTCAGGAGAAGAAACCTCTGCCGCTGACAAGCCTGAAACACAACACTCTCACGAAAAAGACCGCGGAGGGTGCCGCAGACAAAGGACCTGTTCTGGCAATGGCCGACATGGAAGAGGGCATGCAGGTGTGGCATGACAGGTTCGGCAAGGGCGTGATAGTCAGCCTGAACAGGGATGAAAAGAACGGCAGGGCCGTGGTGGACTTCGAACAGTTCGGACAGAAGACGCTCGTGCTGCTGTTTGCAAAACTGAGAAAATCGAATTAGCATGGAATACAACACAAAGAGAGAAACGTTGCTCATACCCGAATACGGACGCAACATACAGAAACTGGCGGAATATGCCGTCACCATAGAGGACAGGGAGAAAAGGACGGCTTTTGCCAACATGATAGTGAACACCATGGCCCAACTGTCCCCTTCCATCAAGGACTCGGGAGACTACAGACACAAGTTGTGGGACCATCTGTTCATCATATCAGACTACAAACTGGATGTGGACAGCCCCTACCCCATGCCGTCAAAGGAAAAGAACCGCGAAAAGCCGCAGTCGCTTCATTACAAGAACTCGGCGATACGCTTCCGTCCTTACGGCAAGATAATAGAGAACATGATAGACAAGGTGATAGACATGCCGGAGTCGGAGGAGAAGAACGAACTGATAGAAAGGATAGCCCAACAGTTGAAGAAAAGCTATCTGCAATGGAACGTAAACAGTTGCGACGACCGGATGATACTCGAACACTTCGAACAGTTGTCACACGGACAACTGAAACTGCAGGAGGACTTCAAACTGCAAAGCACCAAACAGATACTGGGCAACGGCAAGAAAAAGAACGCCGCACAGAACAACGGCCAGAAACACAAGGCCAAACATCAGAATCAGAAGAAAAACAATAAAACCGACATCAGCGCATGAGTTCATTTGAGATAACAGGAGGCAACAGCCTTAGCGGAGAGATAATACCTCAGGGTGCCAAGAACGAGGCATTGCAGGTGATATGCGCCGTACTGCTGACGGACAAGGAGGTGACAATAGGCAACATCCCCAACATAAGGGACGTGAACAAATTGATAGAGCTGCTGGAATACCTCGGCGTAAAGGTCAACAGGATAAACGCTGACACATATTCCTTTCAGGCCGACAGGATAGACATAGAACGCATATATACCGAACGCTATGCCCGCATGGCCTCGGCTCTCAGGGGCTCAATAATGCTTGTGGGACCAATGTTGGCAAGGTTCAAGAAAGCCTACATACCCACCCCCGGCGGGGACAAGATAGGACGCAGGAGGCTCGACACGCATTTCACGGGCTTCGAGATGCTCGGTGCGGACATTTCGTATGATGCCGTTACCAAGGCCTATGAGGTCAGGGGCGACAAGCTGCAAGGCTGTTACATGCTCTTGGACGAGGCGTCGGTGACGGGTACTGCCAACATAGTCATGGCGGCCTGTCTTGCAAAGGGAACGACGACCATATTCAATGCCGCCTGCGAGCCTTACGTGTTGCAGCTTTGCACCATGCTCAACAACATGGGCGCAAGGATAAGCGGCCTCGGCTCCAACCTGCTGACAATAGAAGGTGTCGAAGGGTTGAACGGATGCACCCACAGACTGTTGCCCGACATGATAGAGGTGGGCAGTTTCATAGGACTTGCGGCCATGACGCGTTCGGACATAACGATAAAGGATGTGGAGCCGAAACAACTGGGCATGATTCCTTCGGTGTTCCGCCGCTTGGGAATAAAACTGGAGGAAAAGGGCAACGACATACACATACCACAGCAGAACATATACGAGGTAGAGAAATTCATGGACGGCTCCATAATGACCATTGCGGACGCTCCGTGGCCGGGCTTCACTCCCGACCTGATAAGCATAGCACTGGTTGTGGCCACTCAGGCCAAGGGCAGCGTGCTCATCCACCAGAAGATGTTCGAGAGCCGTCTGTTCTTCGTGGACAAACTGATAGACATGGGTGCACAGATAATACTGTGCGACCCTCACAGAGCCACGGTCATAGGCTCCGAAAGGAAGTATCCCTTGCGCGGGGTAAGGATGACAAGTCCCGACATAAGAGCCGGCGTCGCCTTGTTGATAGCCGCCCTGTCGGCCGAAGGCAAGAGCATAATAGACAACATAGAACAGATAGACAGAGGGTATCAGGATATAGACATAAGATTACAAGCCTTGGGCGCAAACATAAGACGTATTTGAATTTATGGAACTGAATAAATATTTCGATTGCCTCGATTTGGAAAAAATGGGGCTGAACGGTTTGGATGACACCTGCATTGCAGGCAGCATTATATGCAACAATGTCAACTATGAGCTGAACGAAAACGACCTTGACGCCGACATTGCAATCATAGGCGTAGGCGAAAGGCGCGGTGAAGGCGTGACGGAGTACAGCCATGCCGCGGACAATATAAGGAAACAGTTATACAGGCTCAAACGATTCTCCAAAAAGATAAGGATAACGGACCTCGGCAACATGAAAAGGACGGACACCCTGGAGCAGGCCTACGACGCACTGACGGATGTCTGTTGCAGGCTGTTGCAGGCAAGGGTCATACCTCTGGTTCTGGGCGGAAGCAACGACATGGTCGTAGCCACATACAGGGCTTACGAACTGATAGGGCAGATAATAAACATGGTCGGCATAGACTCGCGCATAGACCTCAAGTCGCTCGACAAGACGATAAGTGCGGACAACTTCCTCGCCCATCTGTTCTGCTCCGAACCGAACTATCTGTTCAACTATACCCACATAGGCTATCAGTCCTATTTCGTGGATCCTCCTTTGGTGGACCTTATGCGCAACCTTAAATTCGACGTTTACCGCCTGGGCGAAATGCAGGCAAAGTTGAGCGACACCGAACCGCTCATACGCAATGCCGACATGCTGGCCATTGACATGAATGCCGTAAGGGCAAGCGACAATCCTTGCAGCGACACTCCTCACGGATTCTACGGCGAGGAACTGTGCAAGATGACGGACTATGCCGGGATGAGCGACAAGTTAAGCTCCATAGGCTTCTACGGCTACGATTCCGACATGGACTTCAACCTTAACGGTGCAAAACTTATAGCCCATGCCGTATGGTATTTCATGTACGGATTCCTGTGGAGAAAGAACGATTTCCCGTACAAGGACCTGAACAATTACTACAGATTCAGCGTAATGCTCGAGGAAAACAACTCCATAATATTCTACAAAAGCAAGAAAAGCGAACGCTGGTGGATGCAGGTGCCTTGCAGCAGCGAAAACAGGGCGAAATACATGCGGCATTATCTTGTGCCGTGTACCTATGAGGACTATCGGAAAGCGACCGAAAACATAATACCGGACCGTTGGGTGAACGCCTACGAGAAAATAAATCTGTAAGAATATGGAACGAAGAGTAAGAGTGAGATTTGCACCGAGTCCGACAGGACCGCTGCATATAGGAGGCGTGAGAACGGCCTTGTACAACTATCTGTTTGCGAAGAAAAACGGAGGGGACTTCCTGCTCAGAATAGAGGATACGGACCGCACGCGCTTTGTGGAGGGTGCGGAAGAGTACATCATAGAATCGTTCGAATGGTTGGGGATAAGGTTTGACGAAGGCGTAGGCATAGGAGGCGACTACGGTCCTTACAGACAATCGGAACGTAAGGACATGTACAGAAAATACGCTCTGGAACTTGTGGAAAAAGGCTGGGCCTATTATGCCTTCGACACTCCCGAAGAACTGGACGGCATGAGGAAACGGTACGAAGCCGAAAAAAAGAACTTCCAATACGACTGCAAGACGAGGATGTCGCTAAGGAACTCCCTGTCTCTTTCGCAGCAGGAGGTTGAAAGGCTGCTGGAGGAAGGTGCGGCCTATGTGATAAGGTTCCGCTTTCCGGAGAACGAGGACATACATCTGGACGACCTCATACGCGGACACGTGAAGATGAACTCCTCACTGTTGGACGACAAGGTACTCTACAAGTCCGACGGAATGCCTACCTACCATTTGGCCAACATTGTGGACGACCACCTTATGAAGATAACGCATGTGATACGAGGTGAGGAATGGCTGCCCTCCTGCCCTCTGCACGTGATGCTATACAAGGCCTTCGGCTGGGAAGACACCATGCCCGCATTCGCCCATCTTCCGCTGTTGCTCAAACCGGAAGGCAACGGCAAACTCTCAAAAAGGGACGGAGACCGTTTGGGATTCCCCGTATTCCCGCTTCAATGGACCGACCCGAAAACCAAAGAGGTGTCCTCGGGATACAGGGAAAGCGGATATTTGCCGGAAGCAGTAATAAACATGCTGGCTCTTTTGGGCTGGAACTCCGGAACGGAACAGGAACTGTTCTCGCTGGACGAACTGGTACAGGTCTTCTCCATTGAACGCATAAGCAAGCACGGAGCCAAATTCGACCTCGAAAAAGCCAAGTGGTTCAACCATCAATATCTAATGAAGGTATCGGACGAGGAGTTGACCGAGGCCTTCATGTCGGACTTGAAAAGCAGGAACATAGACCGCAGCAAGGATTTCGTTGCAAGCGTGGTAAGACTGATAAGGGAAAGGTGCAACTTTGTGAAAGACCTTTGGAGCAACAGCGACTATTTCTTCGTCGCACCTGAAGAGTATGCCGAGAAAGCGTTGAAGAAACGCTGGAAGGACGGAATGACGGAAAAAATGATGGTCATATCCAACAATCTCCAACAGATAAGCGACGGCAAGAAC
>DXGG01000134.1 GCA_019114015.1 Candidatus Onthomorpha intestinigallinarum
ATCAATGCCAAAAGCGGAAGATGCGGGGAAGACTGTCATTGGTGCGCCCAGTCCATTTTCAATAATACTGGCTGTAAAACATATGAATTGATGGATTCGGATACGATATTGAAACAAGCCGGATATTGTCAGGCTCAGGGTGTAAAAAGATTTTCAATAGTTTGTTCGGGAGGCAAGTCCACCAAAAACGAAATAAAAAAAATATGTTCTACAATTGAGGCCATAAGGAACAATACGAATCTTAAAGTATGCGCCTCTTTGGGTCTGTTGGATAAAGACGACCTGAAACAATTGCAATCTTCCGGACTTGGTCGGTATCATTGCAATTTGGAGAGTGCTTCATCCCATTTCGTTAAAGTATGTTCCACTCATACGACGGCGCAAAAATTAAAGACTTTGGGATACGCCAAAGAAATCGGGTTGGAAGTGTGTTCCGGAGGGATAATAGGCATGGGGGAAAGTGCAAAGCAAAGGATAGAATTGGCCTTTGAATTGAAAAACGCAGAAGTGGACAGTGTGCCGATAAACATACTCAATCCCATAAAAGGAACTCCTTTGGAGAATCAAAAAGGTTTAACAGACGAAGACATTCTTACCACACTGGCTGTATTCAGATTTATTTTGCCAAAGACATCATTGAGATTCGCAGGGGGAAGAAGAACATTAAGCAGTCAATCCGTGCAGAAAGCCATGCGGATTGCCGTCAACTCCGCAATAGTCGGGGACATGCTGACAACCCTTGGCAACGACATAAAAAGAGACAAAGAACTTATAATACGGGCGGGCTATGAATTATAGACTATACATGGATTACGACAGAGAGCATTTGTGGCATCCGTATTCCTCTGCCACAAACCCGTTACCCGCTTACATGGTTAAATCCTGCAATGGAGTAAAGATAACGCTGGAAGACGGAAGAGAACTGATAGACGGAATGTCGTCGTGGTGGGCGGCAATACACGGATATAACAATCCTGAACTGAACAAAGCGGCAAAAATGCAGATAGATACATTTTCCCATGTCATGTTCGGGGGATTGACACATAAACCGGCCATAATGCTGGCACAGAAAATTCTATCGATAGTTGATAAAAGTTTTCAAAAGGTTTTTTTTGCAGACAGCGGTTCTGTTGCCGTTGAGGTGGCAATGAAAATGGCCATACAATATTTTACAGCGCAGGGCAAAAAAGACAAAACGAATTTTATTACTTTACGAAAAGGTTATCACGGCGATACATGGAATGCAATGAGCGTATGCGACCCTGTAACAGGCATGCATTCGTTGTTCGGGAAAGATTTGTCCGTAAGATTCTTTATTTCATCTCCCAGTGATGAGGGAATTGAGGAATTAAACCGGATAGCAGAGGAAAATAAAGGGAATATTGCAGCTTTGATATTGGAGCCGATAGTCCAAGGCGCGGGAGGAATGCGTTTCTATGATGCCGAATTCTTGAATAAAGCTGTAAAGATATGCAGGGACAATGACATATTGGTAATATTTGATGAAATTGCCACCGGATTCGGACGCACGGGAGAATTGTTTGCTTATCAGCATACACAAGTAGTTCCGGACATAATGTGCATAGGCAAAGCTTTAACAGGCGGATATTTAACCCTGTCGGCCGTGTTGACAACAAATGATGTGGCAGGTGCTATATCGGACAATTATCCTTATGCTTTCATGCATGGACCAACCTTTATGGCAAATCCTTTGGCTTGCAGCATCGCCTCTGCCAGCATTGACCTGCTTTTATCCAAGGATTGGAAAAAGAAGATAAAGGAAATGGAGGGGTTGATGAAAGAAGAATTGTCCAAAGCAGAGACCTTGCCTCAAGTAAGTGAAGTAAGAGTGTTGGGAGCTATAGGTGTTGTAGAAATGAAGAAAGAGGTCAACATGTTGTGGATAGAAAACAAGTTCGTGGAAGAAGGAATATGGGTAAGACCTTTTGGAAAGTTGGTCTACATAATGCCACCATATATAATTGAATCGGAAGAATTGAAATTCTTGTGCAGGAAACTTTTAAAAGTTGTTGAACAGTGTTAGCGAATAAAATAGAAAGGGAACTTCGGGAATTAAGATCGAGAAACATGTACAGACATTTACCCGAGGTTGAAGTCAAGGATAAATATGTACAGGACAGAAACGGGAATCGTCTTTTGAATCTCGCTTCCAACGATTATCTGGGTTTGTCTTTCGACCATGATTTGCAAAAGACTTTTTTCGAAAAATACATTCCGGCTACCTTTTCGTCAACATCCTCGAGACTTATGAGCGGATACAATCCGTGGACTGTAAAGTTGGAAAGCCTGCTTGCAAATTGCTACAACGCAGAAGCAGCCTTGATTTTCAACTCTGGCTATCATGCCAATCTCGGCATAATATCCGCAATAGCCGATTCAAGAACGCTAATTCTTGCCGACAAACTGGTTCATGCAAGCATAATAGACGGGATATTGTTGTCAAAGGCCGAACACATACGCTTCAGACACAATGACATGAAACATTTGACATCGCTCGTGGAAAAGTATAAGAACGATTACGACACCTTGTTGGTAATTTGTGAAAGCACTTATTCCATGGACGGAGACAACTGCCGTTTAACTGAGTTGGTTGAACTCAGAAAGCGATATTCCAATCTTGTTCTTTATATTGATCAGGCGCATGATGTAGGCATAAGAGGCGAAAACGGACTGGGATTGGCCGAGGAGAAAGGCGTATTGAAAGACATAGATTTTTTGGTCTGCACTTTCGGGAAAGCCCTGGCCGGTTACGGAGCTTATTTGATATGTAATAACGAAATAAAAAACTATCTGATAAATAAGGCAAGGACATTTATATTCTCAACCTCACTGCCGCCCATTCTTATGCAATGGAATCATTTTATAATGACGTTATTGCCCGAAATGAAATCCAAAAGAAGACATTTGTTTAATAAAAGCCGTATTTTAAGACAGGCTTTGAAAGATAAAGGTTATGATGTACCATCCTCATCTCATATTATTCCGATTATATGCGGCAGTGCTGAAAAAGCACTTGCCAAAACAAAACTAATGAAAGAGAACTCTTTTTATGCGTTGGCGGTACGACCTCCAACGGTTCCGCAAAATACATGCAGGGTAAGAATATCCCTAAATTCGGAAATAGGTTATGAGGATTTGGAAAAGCTTATAGAGATATTGTAAAATGAGATATAAATTTATAAGAAACAGCTCCGGGAAGGACATTTTGATATTGAATTTTCTTGGTTGGAGTACAGATGAATGTTTGGCTGAAACGCTTACCAACGACAATGCCGACACTTTGGCGATATGGGATTACAGAGATATGAGGTTTGATTATTCGATTCTTCACTGTTATAAGCATATCAAAATATTTGCATGGAGTCTCGGGGTCTTTGCGGCGGCATATACGTTCAACGGAATTTCCGATTGCATCTGCGAAAGCATAGCTGTTGCCGGCACAAAAACTCCCGTGTCGGATACGAAAGGTATAAATACATACATTTATGACCAAACGATGAACGGGCTTTCGGAACAGAGTTTACAAAAGTTCAGAATAAGAATGTGCGGAGGCAGAAAAACAAGTGACAAATTTCTGAACCTATTTAAAAATAACGACATTGAAACTTTACGACAAGAACTTTCGACCATCAAAAGCATGGCTTATAAATACTGTAATCTTGATTTTCAATTTACGAAAGTATATCTGACGGAAAATGACAAGATATTCTCTCTGGAGAACCAACAAAAAGCCTGGGAAAACGCAAAGAACAAGGAAACCGTTCCGTCAGAACACTTTGATTTAGCTTTATTTCAGAACATATATTCAACATTATGACAGACAAAGAATTATTGAGAAGTAGGTTTTCCAAAGCCTCTTATTGTTATGATGATAATGCTGTTGTGCAGAAACATATGGTTGAAAGATTATTATTTTTGTTGCAACTGCACGGACAAACATTGGGTAACCGCATCTTCGAAGTAGGTTGCGGTACTGGATTCCTTACGAAAGAAATATTGAAATACTACTCACCCGAAGAATATTTCTCAAATGACATTTGTGATTATGCTATTGAACATGCAAATGTCAAATTCATACCTGGTGATGCCGAAAAGATAGAATATCCTAAAGACTTGTCTGCCGTGGTATCTTCAAGTTGCGTACAATGGTTTGAAAACATAGTATCCTTTTTTGACAAGGTTCATCTTGTCCTTCAAAATGGAGGAATATTACTGTTCTCGACTTTTGGAGAAAAAAACTTTACGCAAATAAGAACCATAACACAACAGAGTTTGTCGTATTACTCCACAATGGAAATAAAAGAAATGCTCTCGGAAAAATTTGAGATTGTCTGTATCGAGGAAGAAATCAACGACATTTATTTCTCTTCTCCAAAAGATATACTGTTACATTTCAGACATACCGGAGTAAATTCTTTGCAGAACAAACGATGGACAAAGAACGATTACATACAGTTTTGCGATTCATACACGCAACTGTATGGTTCAACTAAACGCTTCCCCTTGACATATAATCCGATTTACGTATTGGCAAAAAAAATTGAATATGAAAGATAATGTGTTTTTTGTTTCAGGCATCGACACCAATATAGGCAAGACATTTGCAAGCGCCTATATTGCGGGGTTGTGGGAAAGACAGGGTTTTAGGGTGATAACCCAAAAACTCATACAGACAGGCAACAAAAATTTTTCTGAAGACGTAATCCTGCACCGAAAATTAAACGGAAAATCCATGTACGAGGAAGACAGGATGTTTCTGACCATGCCTGAAATATTTTCTTACCCTGCTTCTCCTCATTTGGCTGCAAAAATAGATAAGAGAGAGATTGATTTTGAAAGAATAAAGGAATGTACGAGAACTCTTTCAGAAAGATACGACAGAGTCATTGTTGAAGGTGCGGGAGGTCTAATGGTTCCCTTGAAGGATGATTTACTGACGATAGACTACATTTCAAAAAACAATTACCCTTTAATCTTCGTGACAAGTGCAAGATTGGGCAGTATAAACCATACATTGTTGAGTTTTGAAGCGATAAAAAGAAGAAACATACGTCTGCACACACTTGTTTACAATTCATATCAATCAGAACAAGAAACGGACAGAATAATAGCGGAGGATAACTACAATTATATAAAGAAACAATTGGCAAAGGAATTTCCGGAAGCTGAGTTTGTGCCGATGCCAACACTTATTCATTAAAATATGAAAGGGGAAGATAACTCTTTTCAAGTCAATCTCCCCCTTTCAGGATTTATCCGTAATAGACAAATCGTTTAGTCAACCATTATAACCAGGCATTTGCTAGCCTTCCAAAACAAATCGGGATTTGTTATTCTTATTGAGGTAGGTCTTTTCTCATCTCCCTCCAATGAATAAGAAGAAGTAGGATGAGCAGTAACTATTTTTATTTTTTCTCCGGTCAAAGGTATTTCCTGAGTATTACGCGTATCTATTTTTGTCAAGACAGAGAAGTCCGCATTGTTGGCCAAAACATCTGCAGTGCCTAGTCCAATGAATCCTCCTCTTTTGTCTATAAGGTTTTTGGCTCTCAATTCTTTTTTTGTACCGATTGCAAAATAAGCCGTATGCTTCTCATCCTCCACAGCCATCAATTGCTTGTCTTTTTCCTTGGCAGTATTTTGCAGATTTTCGACATTCTTTGTCAATTCGTCAATCTTAATGTTTTTCTTCTCAAGTTCGGCAGTCAACACCTGTATCTGTTCTTCCTGCTCTTTTATTCTCGATTCAAGGTTCTCGACAAATTTCTTCAATTCCTTGTTCTGCTTCTGGCTTTTGTACAAACTGTTGTTAATGGCACTTATTTTCTTTTTGTTCGCCGCCAATATGTCGTTTATGGTTGATATCTTCGATCTTATGCTTGAAGCAGCATCTTTGCTC
>DXGG01000135.1 GCA_019114015.1 Candidatus Onthomorpha intestinigallinarum
GATTTTATCATTTGTTTTATCTTCTCTAATTTCATGATACAACCTGTATTTGATTATATTTTTTCTGGTAGCCCGTAAACCGTGTTCTTTAAGTTCCTCTTCTATTTTTTTATTTTCACTCTGCCGCCTGTTCACAGCTGCGTATGCCTGATTCCTTTCTTCTTTGCTTTGCTTCAGTTCTCTTGCCAATTCAATACGAATTTCATCCGGCTTGCCGTACTTCTCTATAATGGCATTCACAACCCCTACCATCTGATTGAGGATTTTCTCCACGATAGGCTGACGCAACGAATTCTTCGCAATAGGTTTAAGCCGTTCAAGCAACTTCCGGTTGAGATTTTCCTCTTTTGTCATGGAATTGGAATGATTATAACCGGCATAGCTCATGGCGGTACTATACATATCGCCCTCCATCAAATAGGGCAATATTTTTCGTATCACTTTTACGGACTTGTTGCCAAATCCCAATCTACTGAAATCAATTGCGGCCAGTTTATCGGCCGTTGCTTTATCAATTGGAAGACGAATCTTTCTAGAATTTCCATCTTCATCTTTCCGCTCTATGATAATTCCTTTTTGTAAAGCATTGCTACACGCTTCTGTATCATTGATAGAATAGATGGTGTGCCACAGTTGATAGAAAGGTTCATGTTCTACTTGAGCGTCAATCTGCTTGGATGTTTTCTCGCCCAGCACCTCTCCGGTTTTCTTGTCATACCAATAACAGAGCTCCCCCGTTTCAATCACGTTTAAATTCAACTGAAGCAGTTTTTGGTATTCCGGATTATCACCTAAAATTTTGGCAATGGCGCATTTGGTAACATTTCCTTGAAGACCTGCTTTTTCTAAATGTTTACTTACCGTATAATCGTCCTTATTCTTCTTCAGAATTTTGAACAGTCCGGCAACAGTCAATTTCTCGTGATTGTCCAAATATTCAATAACTTTTTGCTTCTCTTCCGTCGTCAGTTTGATGGTTTCACCTTGTTTGGTACTCAATTTGATATTATTGATATTCTCCCACATCTTGGCAAGCTGAAACAAAGGTGAGCTTTTGTGAGCCACCTTGGGGCCTACGAAAAACTCCTTACCATTTTCTTTAGTAACCCAACAACCTTCAAAATCACAAACAGAAACCAACCCCTTCTGTGATTTTAACGGACGCTGATAATAAATTATCTCGTTACGAATCTTCGCAATCAACTCATCTGTCAGATTCAAATGTGTTTTTTGTTTGGAACAGATAGCATCAAACTCCTCCATATACGCCTGACGCGGAAAGACATTCTCTTTTACCCGGAAATAATCGTTTTTCTTCAATTCTCCGTAAAAAAATTGTCCGATGGTAAGCCCCAATTCCTTTATCTCATTGAAACGACGATTCACAGCTGCAACATACTCAGTATCTTTTTTATCTAAGTTTGCATCGCTACGACTACTTTTATATCCACGTTTCTGATTAAGCCAGAGCAGCAATCTTCCCAACTCTTCTTTTGATATTTCTTCGTTTACAGCTTTGCTACGCAGTTCCCACAACTGCATTTTGGGCAGCTTTTTCAATTCTTCGGAGGGCATCATACCGTTTTTTATCAATATGTCCACCAAATACTTACGCCGCAACTGATAGCGGTCGTATCCTTTGCGGGCAGTCCGCGCTTTGGTACGTATTGAATTTCGACTTTCTCCTATTCCTTTTGAGAATTCCTGCCCTTCCATTTCATTATAAGGAATAATGCGACTACCCAATGCAACAATACTGGTAGCATCGGTTTCTTCTTTCACCAATGCCCAACCTATACTACCGGCACCTAAATCCAAACCTAATATTCTTTTCATAATCTCTCATAAGTTTTATTGATTACACGCACAAAACTACAAAAAAAATACATATTTCTTTGCCATTATCAAAAGAATATGTATTTTTGTCGGACTAATTTGAAGCAAATCACAATAAGGATTATTCCGTTGTGAAAACATTTAAAGGGGCGTCACTGTATCAAGAACAGTGGCGTCGTTTTTTTGAACATATATGCTATTCAACAAAAAATAAAAGGGTTCAAAAGTATTACACTTCTGAACCCTTTTCATTATAAGACTTTTATAAACTTTACTTTGTCTCTTCTTCAGCAGGAGTTTCTGCTACTGCTTCCGCAGGTTTTTGTTCCTCAACTGCAGGGGCGGCTTCCACAGGTTTCTGTTCTTCAGTCGCAGGAGCTGCCGATGCAACAGTTGCGCTTTCCGTTGCTTTCTTTTTGCCTCCACGACGAGTTGACTTAGCCTTCTTGGTTGTTGCATCCTTCAACATAGCCTCGTTGTAGTCAACCAACTCCATCATAACCATTTCGGCACCGTCACCCAAACGTCTTCCCAACTTAAGGATACGTGTATATCCTCCGTTGCGGTTGGCTACCTTGGTCGCTACATCGCCGAACAATTCCTTTATGGCTTCCTTGTTCTGCAAATAGCTGAACACCACACGTCTCTGGTGTGTAGAGTCCGCTTTAGTCTTCGTTATCAAAGGTTCCACGTAAACCCTCAAAGCCTTTGCCTTTGCCTGTGTGGTTACTATTCTCTTGTTCAATATCAATGATGATGCCATATTGGACAGCATTGCCACCCTGTGTGCATGTGTTCTTGATAATTTATTTACTTTACAACCGTGTCTCATCTCTCGTTACTCTTTTTCTAATTTATACTTCGAAACATTCATGCCGAACTCCAAGTTCTTTGACTTTATCAGGTTCTCCAATTCGCTAAGGGATTTCCTTCCGAAGTTACGGAACTTCAACAAGTCCGCCTTGTTGAACGATACCAAGTCTCCCAATGTCTCCACTTCCGCGCTCTTCAAACAGTTCAACGCCCTGACCGACAAATCCAAATCCACCAATTTGGTCTTCAAAAGCTGGCGAACGTGCAACGTGCTTTCGTCGAATTCCTCGTTTGGAGCCTGCAATTCGGTCTGAACTGAAATCTTATCATCCGAGAACAATAAGAAATGTTGTATCAGGATGGAGGCAGCCTCTTTCAACGCATCCTTTGGCGTAATGGAACCGTCGGTAGTAACCTCTATTATCAGTTTCTCATAATCTATCCTGTGCTCTACTCTGTAATTCTCGACAGTATAGTTGACGTTCTTGATTGGAGTGTGTATGGAATCTATCGCTATCGTTCCTATCGCATCATCCGACTTCTTATTCTCCTCGGCAGGCACATATCCTCTGCCCTTTTCAACTGTCATTTCAATAGAAAGACATACGGAAGGCTCCATGTGACAAATCTCCACATCGGTGTTCAATATCTGAAAAGCGTTCAAAAACTTGTTTATGTCACCGGCCTTGAACACGTTTTTGCCTTCTATCTTGAAATTTATGGTCTCTCTTTCCTCTGAATCTATCTGTCTTTTAAAACGAAGTTGCTTCAAGTTAAGGATAATCTCCGTCATATCCTCTATCACGCCCTCGATGGTGTCGAACTCGTGTTGCACACCGTCTATCCTGATAGAAGTGATAGCAAATCCCTCCAATGAAGACAACAATATTCGTCTCAATGCATTTCCTATCGTAACTCCGTAGCGGGGCTCGAGCGGACGAAATTCAAATGTTCCCTTGAAATCGTCGGACTCTATCATTATAACCTGGTCAGGTTGTTGAAATGCTAATATAGCCATGTTTTAATTATTTAATCTTATTTAGAATACAACTCAACGATCAATTGTTCATTTATGTTTTCAGGAATGTCCGCACGTTGAGGGTAGTTCATGAACTTTCCCTCC
Source organism: Candidatus Onthomorpha intestinigallinarum (assembly GCA_019114015.1). GTDB lineage: Bacteria > Bacteroidota > Bacteroidia > Bacteroidales > P3 > Onthomorpha > Onthomorpha intestinigallinarum. Next base: position 3,773 of record DXGG01000135.1, read on the forward strand.
ATTTTTGAAGCATCCCAATCCAACCAAGAGTAATTAACTCTTGACGCCAATGAATCCGTTATCAACTCCACCGACTTCGAACGTTCTCTTACCCCTACGACATCCCCAGCCTGCAACAGGTAGGAAGGAATGTTGACAATCTTGCCGTTGACCGTTATATGTCTGTGCGAAACCAACTGTCTTGCCTGATTACGTGTACGTGCTATGCCCAAACGGTATACAACGTTATCCAGCCTCGACTCTATCAATTGCAACAACACCTCACCCGTTATGCCGCCTTTTCTTGAAGCCTTGTCAAACAAGTTACGGAACTGACGCTCCAATATACCGTAAGTATATTTGGCTTTCTGTTTCTCCATCAACTGAATACCATACTCTGACTGTTTTGCACGTCTCTTATTTATTCCGTGTTGTCCCGGAGGGTAGTTTCTTTTCTCAAATGCCCTGTCCGCTCCGTAAATCGGTTCTTTAAATTTCCTTGCTATTTTAGTCTTAGGACCTGTATATCTTGCCATAGTCTAACTTTTTTTTCTTCAAACATCAACTTCAAATTAACTAAACTCTTCTCCTCTTTGGAGGACGACATCCATTATGTGGCAATGGAGTAACATCCGTAATCTCCAACACCTCTATACCAGCTGTGTTTATCGCTCTAATCGCAGACTCACGTCCTGCTCCGGGTCCTTTTACATATACTTTCACTTTTCTCAAACCGTAGTCCAATGCTGCCTTTGCGCAGTCTTCCGCCGCCATTTGAGACGCATAAGGGGTGTTCTTCTTAGAACCTCTGAAACCCATCTTTCCTGCCGAGGACCAAGCTATTACCTGTCCTGCATTATTCGTCAACGAAATGATACAATTGTTGAAGGATGCAAATATATATGCCTTGCCTACCGGCTCAACCTTTACAACTCTTTTCTTCGTTGGTTTTGAACTTTTTGCCATATTGTTCTTGCAATATTTTTATTTGTTTATACTAATGGATGCTCCTCGTTTTCTTCAATTATAATCCACATCCAAACTTTATCTACTCAATGTTTACTTGGTTGCTTTCTTCTTGTTTGCAACTGTCTTCTTCTTACCCTTACGCGTTCTTGCATTGTTCTTGGTGCTTTGACCACGCAATGGCAAACCGTTACGATGACGTATTCCTCTGTAACAACCTATGTCCATCAATCTCTTGATGTTCATCTGCACTTCTGAACGCAATGCTCCCTCTACCTTGTATTCCTCTCCTATGATAGTACGGATTACATTCTGCTCGTCATCAGTCCATTCACTTACCCTCTTGTCTTCACTGATTCCTGCCTTGGCCAATATTCTTGATGCCAAACTCTTACCTATTCCGTATATATAGGTCAAACCAATTACTCCTCTTTTGTTCTTAGGTAAGTCTATACCCGCAATTCTTGCCATAAACTATTCTCGTTATTTTAAATACCTTTATTAATTATCCCTGTCTTTGTTTGTACTTTGGGTTCTTCTTGTTAATAACATAGACAACCCCTTTCCTGCGAACAACTATACACTCAGGAGATCTCTTTTTTACTGAAGTTCTTACTTTCATATCCTTGTAACATTTTTAATATTTCTATTCCTTTCTACTCCCTTACTTATGTCGATATGTTATACGTCCTTTCGTCAAATCATACGGAGACATCTCAACCTGCACCTTATCACCCGGCAGTATTTTTATGTAATGCATCCTCATCTTGCCTGAAATATGTGCTATTATTACATGTCCGTTCTCCAATTCAACGCTGAACATTGCATTACCCAACGACTCCAATACCACACCATCCAATTGAATTGATGCTTGTTTTGCCATACTCTATATTTGTTCTAAGTTGATATTAGTCTTAACTGCTTCCTCTATCTTGTCGAAACTCGATAATATATCCGGACCCGACTCTGTAATTGCAATGTCATGTTCATAGTGCGCCGCAGGTGAATGATCAACCGTTCTGCAAGTCCATTGGTCTGCCTCGAACAGCACATCCTTCTTGCCCAAAGTTATCATTGGTTCAACCGCTATGGTCATACCTTCTCTGAACCTTGTGCCGTTGCCTCTTTTACCATAATTGGGAACAGAAGGCTCCTCGTGCATGTGTCTGCCTACGCCATGTCCGCACAACTCCCGCACAACTCCGTACCCGAAAGACTGACAATAGTCCTGTATATGATAACCCAAGTCCCCAAGCCTTTTACTTACGGTGCATTGTTCTATGCCTATGTACAACGACTCCTTGGTCACCCTGCATAACTTCATCACTTCATCCTCAACACCTGCAAGAGCAAACGTATAAGCCGAATCTCCCACCCAACCGTTAAGTGTCACACCGCAATCTATTGATACTATGTCACCTTCCTTGACAACTCTTTCACCCGGTATGCCGTGTACCACAACATCGTTTATCGAGATACAAAGAGACGCAGGATATCCGCAATAGCCCTTGAAAGTAGGTATCGCTCCAAAGCTTCTTATATAATCCTCCGCAATCTCATCCAACCGCTTAGTCGCAACCCCAGGTCTGATATGTTTCGACACCTCTGCCAAAACATCTCCGACCATAAGAGCACTTCGTCTTAATTCCTCTATCTCATCCTTCGTCTTCAACTGTATCATAACAGAGCAAATAATTATATCTGTCCTCTTCCTTTGATTCTGCCGGACTTAGTCAATCCGTCATAATGTCTCATCAGCAAATGACTCTCTATCTGCTGCAAAGTATCCAAAACAACTCCGACCAAAATCAATAACGAAGTGCCACCGTAAAACTGAGCAAACTGAGAATTTACACCAAACAAACGGACTATCGCCGGCAATATGGCAACTATGGCCAAAAATATTGAACCTGGCAATGTTATCTTGGACAATACATTGTCGAAGAATTCTTCTGTTTTCTTACCCGGTTTGATACCCGGTATAAATCCTCCGTTCTTCTTCATGTCATCTGCCATCTGTTTAGGATTGATAGCTACCGCAGTATAAAAATAAGTGAACAATATAATCAATATGGCAAATATCAGATTGTACCAAAAACCATCAAAATTAGATAAGGCAGCTCTTATTCCCGACATACTTTCAGAATCCGTAAATCCAAAGAGTGTTACAGGAATAAACATTATTGCCTGCGCAAAGATTATCGGCATTACTCCCGCAGCATTAACCTTTATAGGTATATACTGTCTTGCTCCGCCATACTGTTTGTTTCCTACTATTCTCTTGGCATATTGTACAGGAACTCGTCTTGTACCTTGAACAAGAAGTATGCACAACATAATGACAACCAACAAAAGCAACAACTCAACAAACACTATGACCAACTGTCCTGCCTGCTCTTCCATCCTGGATGCGAACTCGGCAAACAATGCAAACGGCAACCGAGCCACTATACCTACCATTATCAATAACGATATACCGTTCCCGATACCTTTATCAGTAATTCTCTCTCCAAGCCACATTACAAACAATGTTCCACATGTCAACATCACGGATATAGGTAATGTCCAATTGAGGAAATTAAGACTGTCCGAACCCGTAATACTATATATGGTCGCACCTCCTATCTGAACTCTCAAATTGGCAAGGTATGCAAACGACTGGAAGATAGTAACTGCTATAGTCAGAACCCTGGTAATCTGATTTATCTTTCTTCTTCCACTCTCTCCTTCTCTCTGCATCTTTGTGAAGTATGGTACAACCATAGTCAAAAGCTGCATGATGATAGATGCCGTAATATACGGCATGATACCTAAAGCCAATATGGATGCATTGGAAAACGCTCCACCGGAGAACATATTCAAAAGACCGAGTACTCCGTCTTTTGTCTGGGATTGAAGACCGGCCAAATCAGCAGGGTTAATACCTGGAATAACTACATACGAACCTATTCTATAGATAAGAATCAACCCCAATGTATAGAGTATCCTATCCCTAAGCTCCTTTATATTCCAAATATTTTTTAATGTATTGATAAATCGTTTCATTTGCTATTAGATTGTTGTTGCAACTCCACCTTTTGACTCAATAGCTTCCTTAGCTGTTTTAGAAAATGCATGAGCCGTTACATTTATTGTCGAATTCAATTCTCCTCTTCCCAATATCTTAACCTTATCCTTTGAAGAAATTATACCGTTCTTCTCCAATACTTCAAGAGTAATATCATTCGTTTGTAACTTTTCAACCAAAGTAGTCAAAGTGTCAAGATTAACTCCTATATATTCAACCCTGTTGAAACTTTTGAATCCAAACTTTGGAAGACGTCTGTACAAAGGCATCTGACCTCCTTCAAAACCTATCTTACGGGAATATCCGGAACGTGACTTAGCACCCTTGTGTCCTCTTGTTGAGGTACCGCCTCGACCTGAACCTTGACCTCTGCCTATCCTTTTACGATTCTTAGTTGCTCCATTAGCAGGCTTAAGTGTACTTAAATCCATAATCAATATATACTTTAAACAGTTTCTTAATTGTTAATTTCCTCTACCTTTACCAAATGACTTACAGTCTTTATCATTCCTTGAATAGGAGGTGTCAACTCCAATTCCCTTGATTGTCTTATCTTCCTCAATCCCAAAGCTACAAGCGTACGCTTCTGATTTTTCGGATGCCCTATGCCGCTTCTGATTTGTGTTACTCTTACTTTCATCTGTCTTAATTTTTTATCCGTTAAAGACTCTGTCCATTTCTATTCCTCTTAACTTTGCGATAGTATAAGGATCTCTCATCTGCATCAACGCCGAAATAGTAGCTTTTACAACACTATGTGGATTTGACGAACCTTTACACTTTGCAAGGACATCTTTTACTCCAACACTCTCCAACACTGCACGCATAGCACCTCCTGCTATGACTCCGGTACCTGGAGCCGCAGGTTTCAAAAACACTTTAGCACCACTGTACTTCGCAATTTGTTCATGTGGAACAGTTCCTTTCATAACAGGAACTTTTACCAAATTCTTTTTGGCATCATCAACACCTTTAGCTATGGCAGCCGCAACCTCCTTTGCTTTACCCAAGCCATAACCCACAACTCCATTCTCATTGCCAACAACAACAATAGCAGAAAAACTAAACGTTCTACCACCCTTGGTTACTTTAGTAACTCTGTTTATACTAACCAATCTTTCCTTGAATTCAATCTCACTTGACTTCACTCTCTTTATATTCACTTCCGCCATATATACCTAGAATTTTAAGCCGTTTTCCCTCGCAGCTTCCGCCAACGATTTAACTCTACCATGATACAAATAACCATTTCTATCAAAAACAACTGAATCCACTCCAACTGTTTTGGCCCTTTCAGCAATAACCTTACCCACTGATATAGCAACATCTGTCTTTGTACCTTTCTTTTCAAAAGACTTTTCCATAGATGACGCAGAAGCTAATGTAATTCCTTTCGTATCATCTATAAGTTGAGCATAAATCTCCTTATTACTTCTGAATACTGTCAAACGAGGTCTTTCCGCAGTTCCATTAACTTTCTTGCGGATTCTCATTTTCAATTTCTTTCTTCTTTCTACTTTCTTTATAGCCATCCTCGTACGGATTTATAATTTATAAAAATTACTTAGCAGCTGCTTTACCAGCTTTCTTACGAATGATCTCACCCTGAAAACGAATACCTTTGCCTTTGTATGGTTCCGGTTTACGCAAAGAACGGATTTTTGCTGCAACCTGACCCAACAACTGCTTATCTATGCTTGTCATTATAATCAAAGGATCTTTTCCCTTTTCAGTCACAGTTTCACACTTTATCTCCTTAGGCAACTCAAAATAAACATTATGAGAAAATCCTAAAGACAGCTCCAAAATTTGTCCTTGTACTTGAGCCTTGTAGCCGACACCTATGACTTCCTGTACCGTCTTAAATCCTTCAGAAACCCCTTTGACCATATTCGCTATCAATGCCCTGTAAAGACCATGCATAGCTCTATGCTCCTTTTGGTCCGTCTCTCTGGTAAGAGATACAACATTGTCAGCTACCTCCACTTTTATAGCAGGATCAACCTTCTGTGTCAAAGTTCCTAACGTTCCCTTTACTGTAATCAAATTGTTGTTATCAACTATTACCTCTACACCCTTTGGAAGGCTTATTGGCAATCTTCCTATCCTTGACATTTGTATACCTCCTATATTTTTCTTTAACTAATGTAACAAATCACCTCTCCGCCTACATTAAGAGCTTTTGCTTCTTTGTCTGTCATCAATCCCTTGGATGTAGAAATTATTGCTATACCTAAACCGTTCAACACTCTAGGCATTTCTTTTGCTCCAACATACTTTCTTAATCCAGGACTACTTATACGCTTTATGCTTGTCATGGCTGGCTCTTTTGTTATCGGGTGGTATTTCAATGCTATCTTTATCATTTTTGGAAACACCTCATCCTCAAACTTATAATTCAAAATATAACCCTTATCAAAAAGTATCTTCGTTATTTCTTTCTTTATATTTGAAGCAGGTATCTCTACAACTCGGTGTTTTGCCATTGAAGCATTTCTAATTCGAGTCAAATAATCTGCAATTGGATCTGTAATCATCTTGATTTATTTTTTATTTATTTAGCCACCATAATAACTTACCAACTGGCCTTTTTTACGCCGGGTATCAATCCAGCCAAAGCCATTTCTCTAAAATTTATTCTGGAAATACCAAACTGCCTCATATATCCCTTTGGACGTCCCGTAAGTTTACATCTGTTATGCAATCTAACAGGAGAAGCATTTCTAGGTAATCTTTGTAGACCTTCATAATCACCAGCCTCTAACAACGCTTTGCGTTTAGCGGCATACTTAGCAACCATTCTTTCTCTTTTACGCTCACGCGCTTTCATTGATTCTTTTGCCATATCTTACAAACTATCTTGATTCTTAAAAGGAAATCCAAATGCCTTCAAAAGCGATAAAGCCTCTTTATCAGTCTTAGCAGAAGTAACAAATGTTATATCCATTCCCTGAATGTTGTTTACTTTATCAATATCTATTTCCGGAAATATAATCTGTTCACTAACTCCAAACGAGAAATTACCCTTTCCGTCAAACCCTTTATCGTTAACACCTCTGAAATCCCTTATTCTAGGTATTGACGCGGAAATAAGCCTATCCAAAAACTCATACATTCTATCTCCTCTCAAAGTCACTCTAACTCCGATAGGCATTCCTTTCCTCAACTTAAAATTGGATATATCTTTTTTGGATTTGGTAGCAACTGCCTTTTGACCTGCTATAAGAGTCATCTCCTCAACACCTTTGTCAATAACTTTCTTGTCTGCTATCGCCAACCTTCCCAAGCCTTGGTTCAAAGATATTTTTTCCAAACGAGGTACTTGCATAACAGTTTTATATCCATATTCCTTCTGTAAAGCAGAAACTATTTCATCTCTGTACTTTTGCTTCAATCTTGGTATGTATCCCATTATTTAATTACCTCCCCTGATTTTTTTGAATAACGAACCAACTTATTTGTTTTCTCATCCAATCTTCTTCCTATTCTCGTTGGATTACCTTTTGAATCGACTACCATCAAATTAGATATATGAATAGGTGCCTCTTTTTCCACAATACCACCTTGTGTATTCTTTGGATTTGGTTTAGTGTGTTTTTTTACCTTATTCACACCCTCAACAATGGCACGGTTCTTAGTAGGGTAGACAACAAGCACTTTCCCGATACTACCCTTATCATTACCAGCCAACACTTTGACTGTATCTCCTTTTTTTACGTGTAACTTCATATCTCTACCTTATTATTTATTACAGTACCTCAGGAGCCAAAGAAACTATCTTCATATATTGTTTTTCCCGCAACTCCCTGGCCACAGGTCCAAAAATACGCGTTCCTCTCATCTCATCATTAGCATTGAGCAGAACACACGCATTATCATCAAAACGGATATAAGAACCATCTTGTCTTCGAATCTCCTTTTTTGTTCTGACAACCACCGCTTTCGATACAGAGCCCTTTTTAACGTTCCCTGAAGGGATTGCATCTTTAATAGCCACTACTATCTTGTCGCCAACAGAAGCATAGCGTCTTTTAGTACCTCCCAAGACGCGAATACACAAAGCTTCTCTAGCTCCACTGTTGTCAGCGACAACCAACCTTGTTTCCTGTTGTATCATCTTATTTAGCTCTTTCTATTATTTCAACTAATCTCCAACATTTATTTTTACTCAACGGCCTAGTCTCCATTATACGAACAGTATCACCCATACCACACTCATTTTTCTCATCATGTGCCATAAACTTACTGCTACGCTTTATAAACTTGCCATATTTAGGATGCTTTACCTTTCGTTCAACCAAAACTGTGATGGACTTATCCATTTTGTTACTGACAACGACGCCTATCCTCTCTTTTCTCAAATTTCTTTCCATACCTTAAATTTTATTTCTCCGAATCTAACACTAACATAGAGAATACTATCCTATTGACGACTTCTTAACTCCGTATTGATTCTGGCAATATTCTTGCGAGTCTCTCTTATTACATTTGGATTTTCCAAAGAAGATACTGCATGATTTATTTTCAATTTTGCAAGACGTAATTCCTCTCCTTTCAATCTTTCTTGCAATTCCGATACAGAAAGTTCTTTCAATCCATTGCTATTACTCTTCATCTCTCTTCCTCTTTTTCATTATTAAGCTTCTTCTACATAATCTCTACGTACGACAAACTTAGTTGTAACCGGCAATTTTTGAGCCGCTAACCTCATTGCTTCTTTTGCAACTTCCATTGGTACACCGTCCGCTTCAAAAAGCATTGTACCAGGCTTAACTCGAGCTACAAAATATTCAGGAGCACCTTTTCCTTTACCCATACGTACTTCATTAGGTTTTTTTGTTATAGACTTATCAGGAAAAATTCTAATCCAAATTTGACCCTCACGTTTCATATAACGAGTAACCGCTTGACGAGCAGCCTCTATCTGACGACCTGTTATAAAAGAAGTCTCTAACGACTTTATACCAAACGCTCCGAAAGACAATTCATGTCCCCTATGAGCAATACCTTTAATCCTGCCCTTCTGCTGTTTTCTATATTTTGTCTTTTTTGGCTGTAACATGATCCTATTTAATTTTGACTATTTAAACCTATTTTTTCCTACGAGGGCGATGATTGGCAACCGAAGAATGTTGTCCAACCCTGTTATTCTCTTTTAAATTTCCACCTACCGTTGAAGGAACTATTTCTCTCTTATTATACACCATACCCTTGCATATCCATACCTTAACTCCTATACGCCCATAAGTCGTATGTGCTTCTGCTTGTGCATAGTCAATATCTGCTCTCAATGTATGTAATGGAGTACGTCCCTCTTTATAATGCTCTGTTCTAGCCATTTCAGCTCCTCCTATACGTCCTGAAACTGAAACCTTTATTCCATCCGCACCAACTCTCATGGTAGAAGTTATAGCCATTTTTATGGCTCTTCTGTAAGATATTCTGCCTTCTATTTGTCGCGCAATCGTTGAGGCTACCAACACAGCATCTAACTCAGGACGTCTTACCTCCGAAATATTTATCTGAACCTCCTTATTAGTCAACTTTTTAAGTTCTTCCTTTAACTTATCTACTTCTTGTCCAGCTTTACCTATTATTAATCCCGGTTTTGCCGTATTGATGGTCACCGTAACCAATTTAAGTGTTCTCTCTATATATATCTTTGAAACACCAGCTTTGGCTAAACGGACATTCAAATATTTCCTTATCTTATCATCTTCAACTAACTTAGCTTCAAACTTTCTTCCTCCGTACCAATTGGAATCCCATCCTCTTATGATACCTAGTCTGTTGCCTATTGGATTTGTCTTCTGTCCCATCCGAATTATTTTTTTACTATTTTAAAATCATTACTTCTCAGTATCTGCCAACTTAGTCTCAGGAGCAATGTTCTCATCCTTTCTACTACCTAATACCAAAGTTATATGATTCGATCTCTTTCTTATTCTATAACCGCGTCCTTGAGGTGCTGTTCTTAACCTTTTTAATTGCCTGCCGCCATCAACACTTATTTCCTTTACATACAAACTGCTGTCCTCAACTCTTTTACCTGTATTCTTCACTTGCCAATTTGCAATGGCAGAAAGTAATAATTTACGCAATTTAGGTGCTGCCTCCCTACGACTATACTGCAGAATTCCCAACGCTTTATCTACGTCAACTCCTCTTATGGCATCTGCCATCAAGCGCGTTTTCCTAGGAGAAGTAGGATTATTCATCAATTTCGCAACACACTGAGTTTTCTTTGCTTCTTTGCGTGCCAATGCACTCTCACGTTTTCTTTTTCCCATCTCTGTGTTGATTTTTATTTCTTACCTTTATCTTTTTGTCCTGCATGACCTCTAAAAATCCTTGTAGGCGCAAATTCTCCAATTTATGTCCGACCATATTTTCAGTAATATAAACAGGAATATGCTTGTTTCCGTTATGAACTGCTATAGTCAAGCCCACGAAGTCAGGAGAAATCATAGAAGCCCTTGACCACGTTTTTATAGTACTCTTGCTTTTTTGTTCTTGAGCAGCCAAAACTTTTTTCTCTAATTTATAATGAATATAAGGTCCTTTTTTCAATGAACGGCTCATTACTCTCTATATTAAATTATTTCTTACGTCTTTCAATTATATACTTACTGGATTGTTTCTTAGGAGACCTAGTTTTATATCCTTTAGCAGGAATTCCCTTCCTTGATCTAGGATGTCCTCCAGCCTGACGACCTTCACCACCTCCCATAGGGTGGTCAACGGGATTCATGACAACTCCTCTTGTCCTTGGCCTACGACCCAACCATCTGCTTCTACCGGCCTTTCCAGATACCTCCAAATTGTGTTCCGTATTGGAAACTACACCTATAGTCGCTCTACAAGTTTGCAATATCATTCTGGTTTCACCAGAAGGCATTTTAATAATTGCATATTTTCCATCTCTCGACATAAGTTGAGCATAAGCTCCTGCACTACGAACCAACTTGGCTCCCTGACCTGGATTCAATTCTATATTATGAATCATTGTACCAAAAGGTATCTCGCTAAGCAATAATGTATTTCCTACCTCGGGAGCTACACCAATACCTGACATTAACACTTGTCCCACTTTTAATCCGTTAGGAGAAATTATATATCTTTTCTCTCCGTCAGCATAACATACTAAAGCTATACGTGCTGTTCTATTCGGATCATACTCTATAGTCTTAACGACAGCGGGTATACCATCTTTATCCCTGCGAAAATCTATAAAACGATACAACCTCTTATGACCACCTCCTATATATCTCATGGTCATTTTACCTTCATTATTTCTACCTCCACTTTTCCTTTTCCCATAAACCAAAGACTTTTCCGGTTTTCTTGTCGTTATTTCCTCAAAAGTACTAATAACTTTAAAACGCTGTCCTGGCGTGGTAGGTTTTAATTTTTTCAAAGCCATCTCTCTACCTGCTAAATATTGCTAAAAAAATCAATCGTATCACCTTCGGCTAAAACAACCATAGCCTTTTTAAAAGCATTTGTTCTTCCTGAAATAAGCCCGGTTTTAGTATATCTAGACTTACTCTTACCATCATAATTCATGGTGTTCACTCTGTTTACCTTAACACCATACAGATCCTCTACGGCTTTCTTTATCTCTATTTTATTCGCTCGCTTATCCACTATAAAACCAAAACGATTGGAGAATTTCTCTGTCGTTTTAGTCATTTTTTCAGTGATAATCGGTTTCAAAATAATATTCATATCTTTTTCTCACTTAAATTTCCAAACAACAAAAACTAAGAATTGATACAAACTCCCTCAAACTGCTTAACTATACTCTCAGACAGCACCAACTTGTTAGCATGCAAGAGTTCATAAGTATTCAATTCCGTAGGACCAACTATTCTTACCTTTTGTAAATTACGAGCCGACAAAGTTACAAAATTATCTTTACTTCTATCTATAACAAATAAAGTTTTTTCGTCTTGCAACTTAAAAGCCTTCAAAACTCCCAGCATATCCTTTGTTTTTGGCTTTTCAAAACCAAAATCCTCGACTATCAACACTCCGTCATCTTTCAATTTATAAGCCAAAGCGGAAAGACGTGCCAATTTTTTTACCTTCTTGTTCAACTTAAACCTATAATCTCGCGGTCTTGGTCCAAAAACTCTTCCTCCTCCCTTTATAGTCGGACTGTTGGTATCTCCAGCTCTCGCACCTCCAGTACCTTTTTGTCTTTTTAACTTTCTAGTTGAACCAGAAACCTCTGAACGTTCTTTGGATTTATGTGTACCTTGTCTTTGATCCGCCAAATATTGCTTAACCGCCAACCAAATACAATGATCATTAGGTTCCGTGCCAAACAACGCATCATCAACAACAATGGTTCTACCAGTGTCGTTGCCATTTATATTATAAACTTTTAACTCCATCTCTCAAGCTTTAAAATAGAACCCTTCGGACCTGGAACAGATCCCTTCACTAAAACCAAATTTTTTTCAACAATGACTTTCAAAATCTGTAGATTCTGAATTTTAACTCTACGTCCACCCGTTCTTCCCGCCATTCTCAATCCTTTAAACACTCTGGATGGATAAGACGATGCACCAACCGAACCAGGAGCACGAAGTCTGTCATGTTGTCCGTGAGTCTTATCGCCAACACCACTAAATCCATGACGTTTAACAACTCCTTGAAAGCCCTTACCTTTAGAAATGCCGACAACGTCAACATACTCTCCCTCTGAAAACACATTGCAGGTCAATACTTCACCAAAAGATTTCTTAGACCCTTCCTCAAAACGAGAGAACTCTGCGAGATATCTTTTAGGTGTTGTATTTGCCTTTGCAAAATGACCTTTCATAGGTTTGGTACAACTTTTCTCTTTCATTTCTTCAAAAGCCAACTGAATGGCACTATACCCATCTTTCTCAGGGGTTTTGACTTGTGTCACAACACAAGGACCAGCCTCTATAACCGTGCATGGCAATTGTTTGCCAGAGGCATCATATATGCTAGTCATTCCAACTTTTTTACCTATTAATCCTGACATCTAATTATTGTATTATTTTAAACTTCAGCATATCTCTTCCGACATCGACTGATTTCCTATATAAATCAAACTATTCCTATAATGTTAGACTTTTATTTCTACATCAACTCCGCTTGGCAATTCCAATTTTACCAATGCTTCTATCGTTTTAGAAGGTGCATTATCTATATCCAACAATCTCTTATACGAATTCAACTCAAATTGTTCTCTTGATTTTTTATTCACGAACGTAGAACGATTAACCGTAAATATTTTTTTATTTGTTGGCAACGGTATAGGTCCTTTCACACGTGCACCTGTCATTTTCACCGTCTTTACGATCTTTTCAGCAGACTTATCTACCAAATTATGATCATATGACTTCAACTTGATTCTTATTTTTTGACTCACGACTTATAACAATTATTGATGATTATTATTCTCCTTTACTCTTCAACACAGCTTCAGTAACATCCTTAGGCGCTTCCGCATAATGTGAAAACTCCATGGTAGAATTGGCTCGACCTGATGTTATCGTCCTCAAGGAAGTTACATAGCCGAACATCTGCGCCAAAGGTACTTTGGCTCTCACAGACTGCACTCCTATTTTGGCCGTTATGCTATCCAATATCGCTCTTCTCCTATTCAAATCACCTGTTACATCACCCAAATAAGCATCCGGAGTATTGACTTCAACGGACATTATAGGTTCCAATAAAACAGGCTTTGCTTTTTTAGCGGCTTCCTTAAAAGCCATTTTTGCACATAATTCGAATGAAAGAGCATCTGAATCAACAGGATGATACGAACCATCGGTCAAGATTATCTTCATGCTTTCAAGAGGATACCCTGCAAGAACACCATTTTGCATTGCAGCCTTAAATCCTTTCTCTACCGCAGGTATAAATTCCTTAGGTATATTACCACCCTTAACCTCGTTAACAAACTGCAAGCCCTTGAAACCTTCATCTGCAGGAAGCATTGTAAACAATATATCCGCAAATTTACCTCTACCGCCAGTTTGTTTTTTAAATACTTCCCTATGGTTACACTCACTTGTTATTGCCTCTTTATACGCAACTTGAGGAGCTCCTTGATTACATTCGACATTAAACTCCCTTCTGATACGATCCATAACTATATCCAAGTGCAACTCTCCCATTCCTTTCATTATTGTTTGACCGGAAGCTTCATCTGTCATGATTATCAATGTCGGATCTTCTTCAGACAATTTCATCAAGGCATTGTTGAATTTATCTATATCTGCTTGTTTAGCAGGTTCTACCGCAATTGAAATCACAGGCTCAGGAAATGTCATAGACTCTAAGATTATAGGATTATCTTCATCGCATAAAGTATTACCTGTCTTTATGTCCTTAAAACCTACGGCAGCACCTATATCTCCTGCTTCTATCTTGTCTAACGGATTCTGTTTATTGGCATGCATCTGCATAACTCTAGATATACGTTCTTTTTTACCCGTAGAGACATTATAGACATAAGAACCCGCAACCAAAGTACCTGAATAAACTCTGAAGAAACAAATTCTACCTACATAAGGATCGGTAGCTATTTTAAACGCCAATGCCGCCAATGGAGCTTTAGGATCAACTTTCCTTTTCACAACATCTCCCGTTACAGGATCAGTTCCTTCAATTTCAGGGACATCAACAGGTGACGGCAAAAATTCACATATCGCATCTATCAAATTTTGCACACCTTTGTTCTTAAAAGAAGATCCACACAAAACCGGCGTAATCCTCATTTCACAAGTGGCTTTACGAATATGATAATACATCTCATCTTCCGTTATGGAATTTTCATCATCCATATATCTCATAAGAAGTTCATCATCTTCTTCAGCAACACCCTCTACAAGTTTCTTTCTATATTCAGCCGCAATTTCTTTCAAGTCATCAGGCATAGGTACTTCATAACATTTCGTACCATTAGACTGTTCATCGTACATCAAAGCCTTATTAGATATCAAATCTATAACGCCTTTAAACATATCTTCCTGCCCTATAGGCAATGTAAGAGGTATTGGATTCGCTCCCAAGCGTTCTTTCATTTGCTTCAAAACATTAAAGAAATCCGCCCCTGCACGATCCATTTTATTCACAAAACCTATACGCGGAACATTGTACTTATCCGCCTGTCTCCAAACCGTCTCAGACTGTGGCTCGACTCCTCCAACCGCACAAAACAAAGCAACGGCTCCATCCAACACTCTCAAAGAACGCTCTACCTCAACGGTGAAGTCCACGTGACCCGGAGTATCTATAATATTTATCTTGTATTGATTGTTTTTATATTTCCAAAACACAGTCGTTGCGGCAGAAGTAATCGTAATACCTCTCTCCTGCTCCTGCGCCATCCAATCCATGGTAGCTGCACCATCGTGAGTTTCGCCTATTTTATGATTCTTTCCAGTAAAATATAGTATACGCTCCGTTGTTGTAGTTTTTCCGGCGTCTATATGCGCCATGATACCTATATTCCTAGTAAAATGTAAATCCGACATGGTTATTAGAATCTAAAATGTGAAAATGCTTTATTCGCCTCAGCCATCCTATGTATGTCCTCTTTCCTTTTAAAAGCAGCACCTTCCTCCTTATAGGCTGCCAAAATCTCCGAAGCCAAACGAATGGCCATAGTTTTTTCATTACGTTTTCTCGCAAATCCTATAAGATTTTTCATTCCCATGGACTGCTTCCTCTCCGGTCTAATCTCCGATGGTATCTGGAAAGTCGCTCCTCCAACTCTTCTACTTCTAACCTCTACAGAAGGAGTCACATTAGCCAATGCTTTTTTCCATACTTCCAATCCATCTTCCTTGGAACGTTCGCTTACTATGTCTATAGCATCATAAAAAATACCATAAGCTATAGTTTTTTTCCCTTTCAACATTATGTTGTTTACAAACTTTGTAACCAAAGTATCATTAAACTTGGGATCCGGAAGAATTATTCTTTTTTTTGGTCTTGACTTTCTCATTTCTCCAAAATACAATTACTGATTTAAACTATTTTTTAGCTCCTTCTTTAGGCCTTTTTGTTCCATATTTGGAACGTCTCTGTTTTCTACCATCAACACCTGCCGTATCCAATGCACCGCGAATGATATGATATCTAACACCCGGCAAATCCTTAACACGACCACCTCTAATCATTACTATGGAGTGCTCTTGCAAATTATGACCTTCTCCCGGTATATAAGCATTTACCTCCTTCGAATTAGTCAACTTAACCCTCGCAACCTTTCTCATTGCAGAATTAGGTTTTTTTGGTGTAGTTGTATATACTCTCGTACAAACACCTCTACGCTGAGGACAAGAATCCAATGCCGGAGACTTGCTTTTGTACTCTAATTTTTTACGTCCTTTACGGATCAATTGTTGAATTGTTGGCATATCCTAAACAAAATATGTTCTTTATCCATTAATTATTTCTTTTCCTTTAAACCTCTATACCTGATTTTTTTCGGGTTGCAAGGCCAATTAAGATATGACACTAAAATACCATCTCATAAATGGGAACACTCAATGTGATATCTTTCATTCAAACAAACAAATGCTCTTAAAATCACAGCCAAATGACTCCAAGAAGAAAACTCCACAAGACATGCAACCCTTATAGTCGATTAAGAACATCAACCAAAAACAATGTCTCAAAAATGGAAAACATTTGTCGTTTTCGGGGCGCAAAGTTACAACATTTTTTTCTAACCGCAAGCAAATCAGAAAAAAAATACTGCATTTTGTAATTTTTTCCACATTCTTTCGTTGATAAAGATAATAGAGGTACAAAAAAATAATAGTATTAATTGCAAAATACCAAGGAAAATGAACAACGAAACTTATGAATGCACTATTTGCGGATATATTTATAATCCTGCCGTAGGCGATCCTGATAACGGAATAGCACCAGGAACAAAATTTGAAGATATTCCCGAAGACTGGGTATGTCCTTTGTGCGGTGTAGGAAAAGACAAATTCGAAAAGATTTAAATTTAAAGAGAAAAAAATAGAGCAATGGAATTTGCTCTATTTTTTTCTCTTTAAATTTGATATTTCGTTTTCCAAAATAGACTGCATTTCTTCATCTTGATTTTTAACCGCTTCCTGTAGGAGTTCTTTTAGATTTTGTAAAATGAATTCATTCTCTCCGTCAATCAAAGCCTCGCTTATATTAAATCCCACCTCTTCCAATACACGATTTTCGACATACAAAGGCACAGCCTCCCTAACTGCCAAATTAATCGCGTCAGAACTTCGTGAAT